>JAJFME010000015.1 GCA_021772375.1 Chlamydiota bacterium
CTAGAAACTGATCTCTCCTCAATGGAGTTTTCTTTTTGGCTGTTAGAGATGCGAAGCTTAGCTGTGACATAAAACCCTCCTGATTGAGGGGCTCATTATAGCAAAAATTTCATTTTTGGGAGTTGTTCAGTGTTTCCTTAAGTACTTGAGATATTTTCACAAACTGTAGAAACAACTTATTAATTAGACGAGGTCAAGACGGAAGAATAGACTTTTGAAGTCAGTACGAGGATAAACCTCTTCTCGGTCGAATTGCATTCCAATTTTCTTTAGAACTTTCTGTGAAGCTAAGTTTTGTTTGTAGCAAACACCTAAAAGATGATCTTCCTTGAGATTTTCTTTTGCCCATTTGACAAGAGATTGAGCGATTTCTGTTGCATACCCTTTTCCCCAGAATTTCTGGTGGAGGGTATACCCAAGTTCTATTTCCGGGTGTTCGTGTTGAAAACCCAGGTGGATAAGACCACCACGGCCGATGAATTCTTTGCTCCCCTTTTCGAAAATGCTCCAGAATCCAAAACCAAACGCATCCCAGTGCTTTTGATTTGTCTCAATGGATTTTGCAGCCTCTTCTGTGGTTCTGGGAAGACCATTTCCAATATAGCGCATGACCATTGGATCAGCAAACAGTTCCGCTAAAAAAGGGAGCTCTTCTGCACGAGGTTTTTCTAAGATAAGGCGAGAAGTTTCTATCGACATGGAAGAGGATTTTACTTCTTTTTAAAATCCTTAGCAACAGACTTTTTCTTCTTTGTTCCAGCCATTCCAGCTGTCACGATAAAGCGCATCCCCTCTTCTACAGTCATGTCCATTGGTTTAATGGCCGAACGAGGAACAGTTGTTGTGAATCCCCCGATCTGGTAACTGAGTGGAACAAATACCGTCACTCGATCATCCCCTCCAAGCCCTTCTGGAATGTCTGAAAAGTCTTCACGAGTCAAGATTCCTAAAAAGCGCATGGAATCGATCTCTATAGTAACCATCTTTCCTCTTTTCTCTTCATCCTTGGGCTGAAAATAACTCATCATATCCCCAATAGAATTGTAGATGGTCTTAAACAGAGGAATCCGGGCAAAGATCCGATCCATCAGGCTGGTACACTTTTGAATGATGTAGTTGTTGATGATAATCCCAACAACAAAAATAAGAATGAAGGCGACGATAAGCCCCATTCCAGGAAAATAATAGTCTCCCACAAGCCAAATTAAAGGAACGCGGAAGACCTCTTCTAGAGTGCCTAGAAGCCAGACAATGATTGCAATACTGACAGCAACAGGGGCTAACGCAAAAAGCCCTCGTTTAAAAATTTTTCCCATAAATCCCGAATATGTATATACATGTGTTAAATTGCAAACTTTTGCTCCTAAATTTAGCAGCAAAACAACCTTAAGGAGACCCCTATGAGCGAAGTACTCGTCGTCGCAAGCAAAATAAAAAAACATATCAAAGACACTGCAGGGATGAATACATCCGCTTCTGCAATGCAAGCTCTCACCAAAGTTGTTGAAGATGCTTGTGCAAGAGCTGTTGAAAATGCAAGAAGTGACAAACGCAAAACTGTAATGGATCGCGACTTCGAAGCATGAAGAAAACCCCGCATCCAATGAAGTGGGCCATTTGGGCTCTCGCCGGTATCTTCTATTTTTACGAGTACTTTCTCCGAGTAGCTCCTAGCGTCATGGTCCCTGAACTCATGGGAACATTCAAAGTAGATGCAACGGCCATTGGTGCGCTAAGCGCGTTTTATTTCTATATTTACGCTCCGATGCAATTACCTGTCGGAGTGCTTACAGACCGCTATGGCGCGCGTAAATTGCTCGCTATAGCGGCCTTTATTGCCGGTTTAGGTTCTTTATTATTCTCTATTTCTCCTGAGTACAGCATTGCAGCACTTGGTCGTCTTCTTATGGGAGCCGGTTCTGCATTTGGGTTTGTAGGTCTCGTCTATATTTGTTCTCACTGGTTTGAAGAGAAAAAACGGGGGATTCTAATTGGTCTCGGCAGCTCGATTGGAACACTTGGAGCTGTAATGGGAGAAGGCCCCTTACGCAGCCTTATCAATTTGTTTGGCTGGCGAGCTACAAATTTTCAGCTCGGTATTTTTGGATTTATTCTAGCTGCTGTCATTTTTATCATCGTTCGCAATGACCCTCCCGAAATGCGTGCTTACGATGCAAAACTTAAAAAAAATCCAGAAAAGCTTGGGAAAAGCCTCATTACTGTTTGTAAGAATGGCCACTCTTGGCTCATTGGAATTATCAGTCTCTTTATCTACGCCACTACACCAGGATTTGCAGGTCTTTGGGGGATCCCCTTCATTCACAATATCTACGGGATTTCAACCCAACTTGCAGGGTACGCCGTATCAATGATCTTTATCGGCTGGGCCGTTGGAGGACCCCTTATCGGCCGCTACTCAGATAAGCTGGAACAAAAAAAATCCCTTATTACGGCAGCTTCACTCATAGGAGCACTTCTGATGGCAAGCGTCATCTACCTCCCCAATCTCCCTCTTGCAGTACTCTTCACCCTTTTCTTCCTTGTTGGTTTCATATCAGGAGCTCACTTGCTTACATATAGCTATGCAATCGATGTGAATCCCGACTCGGTCAAGGGAACAGCAGCAGCTTTCACAAACTTCCTAGTCATCGCCGGAGCTGCCGCTACACAGCCATTTGTTGGATTCTTACTCGATCTCAATTGGACAGGACAGATGGACAATGGGATCCGTATCTACTCACCAGAAAACTATAAAATCGCAATGACCTGCTTCCCTGCAGCCTTTATTCTCTCTTTTATTTTCTCTCTATTTCTGAAGCGCTCCCCAAAAAAACCCTTCTGGAGAGAGATTTTTGGCTAATGAGAGCAATGGTTTTAGAAAAATCTGGAGGGTCTCTTAAACTCCAACAACTCGAAAAACCCGAACCTCAAAAGGGCCAGGTGCGGATCAAAGTCACCGCGTGTAGTATTTGTCGCACAGATCTTCATATCTTAGACGGAGAACTTCCCTCGCCCAACCTTCCTCTCATTATGGGGCACCAAATTGTTGGCACCATCGACACAGACTCTGATCACTTTAAAAAAGGAGATCTTATCGGAGTCCCCTGGCTTGGGAAAAGTTGTGGGACTTGTCCCTACTGCCGTGCAGGGGATGAGAACCTCTGTGATACTCCGTCTTTTACTGGATATACTATCAACGGGGGCTTTGCCGAGTACTGCATTGCAGATGAGCACTTCATCTTTCCCATTCCAAAAAATTACCCAGCTATTCAAGCAGCCCCGCTGCTCTGTGCAGGGATGATTGGGTACCGCTCTTTAAAAAAAGTAAAAGGTGCAAAAAAAATTGGCTTTTATGGCTTTGGAGCAGCGGCGCACCTTTTAATCCAGGTAGCACTTTTCCAAAAACAAGAGGTTTTTGCCTTCACCCGAAAAGGGGATCTAAAAACCCAAGAATTAGCAAAAAAAATGGGCGCTAAATGGGCCGGAGACTCTGATACCCTTCCCCCTGAAGAGCTCGATGCAGCCATCCTTTTTGCTCCTGTTGGAGACCTCGTCCCAACTGCATTAAAAGCTGTTCGCAAAGGTGGCTCTGTCATCTGTGCAGGAATCCACATGAGCGATATCCCCTCTTTCCCTTACGAAATCTTATGGGGGGAGAGAGTCGTCCGTTCTGTCGCAAATCTCACCAGAAAAGATGGAGAAGAATTTTTGGCCCTAGCGCCTAGAATCCCCATTAAAACAGATGTCAAAACCTATCCATTAGAAGAATTGAATCAAGCGCTGCAAGATCTAAGAGAAGGCAAGCTCACAGGCTCTGCTGTGATCGTCTTATCCAGCGAGTAAGGGCTGGTAATTGGAGGGCATACTTGGAAGTGTTTTTTGAGCAACAACCTTGATCTTTGGCACAATTAGTGGTGTATTACGAATAAATGGCTGGAAGTCCAGATAAAGAGGAATTCCACTTGCAGCCGTCATTGCAGAGTTCTGAATGCCTCGAATCAAACCAGCAGCACCCGCTGGAGAGCGCAATGCAATCATGCTCGTAATAAAGGCTCCAGTAAAGAGAACTCTTTGGGCTAAACGAATCCTCTGCCCCCCCTTCCAAAATGATACGCGCCCTTGCAGTTCTTGAAGAGCGTGCTTTGCATCCGCTTTATTTTGCTCAAGAACACTTTGGAAAAGAGTAAACATGTGGACAGCAACTTTTGGGTCCATTTTCGCTTGAATCTTATCTATTCGCTCACCTAAAGAGGTTGCCCCGCCTTTCTGCCACTCTTCTAAAGTCTTATCAATATCTAAAACCGTCCCCTTCCACTCTTTTTTAATTGCGTCCCAATCCTTTTTCTCTAGGAGCTTCTGAACTTCTTTGAGATTAAGTTTTGCTGCAATATCAGCTCCACCAGAGACATTTCGTAGGACCTCAACAAGCACCGGAAGGCCTGCAATAAAAAACAGAGTCGGCAATAGCCAAGGATTGGCAGCAAAGAAGCCCGTTACTGCAGCCATTCCAGCAAGCTGCGCGACACTCGAGAGTAGCATCACAGTTCCCACAAGCAGGAGCATAACGGCACTGAACAACAATCGTCTTCCCTTGAATGTATCACCGCTTTTAAGAGCTTTCAATCCTTGTGTAAAGGCAGTCAATGCGATCATGATATTGATCCCTCCCCCGACGATCCCACAGACGCCACTAGCAATAGCAATTCCAGTCATTCCAGCAGTGGCTGGGGCAAAGGCCTTTACGGCTTGAAAGACAAGATATCCCGTATTAAAGACGTCTCCAGCGATCAGAATCGTGTCAGTTCCTTTGATCGGATGGTAGCGAGCTCGCGTATTATTAAGGGTGTCCATTATAGCTTGCTTTTTTTGGGTGATAATATCAGATACAGCTCTGCTTAAGGTCAAGTCTTTCGCAGACGGACCCTGTGCACTCCTCTCAGAAGGTAGTAATTGAGAGTTTCTTAAAGAGCTCTCTGTAATGGACCTAGTAGCTATATTCATAGCTCAATTATACTAATAATTAGCTTTTTTGTCAATTATCAAAAGAGTGGGCGATATTAGATATTTACGAACTTATCTACCTTAGGATCAACGAGCTTGATTAAATCCTCAGGTTTCATTTCGATCGATTCCCCTTCAATTCCAGAGGGGAAGACAACCACGTCTCTAGAGGCAATACTCTCATCAAAATAGGTCTCTAGATTGAGAAGAGAGCCAAAAGGAGGGACAGCCATCACCTGAAGGCCAAATCGCTCTTCAATTACCACCTTATCCTCGAACTCACACTTCTCTCCAAAAATAGCTGCAACGGCTTTCATATCAACTTTCGCGTCGGCAGGAATAGTGACCTGGACATTTTTTTTGCTCTTTTTCCCTCGCAAAATGAGAGATTTAATTCCGACTAGAGCCTCTGTTTCAGTGGAAAACTCCATCTCATTTTGATTTAGAAGACGGATGATTTCATTACGTAGGTTCTCTCCACCAAAGACGATGTTAGCCTTGATTTTGTTACCTGCAATCCGTTTTGGATCGGATGGGAAAAGAGAGGCTTCACGAATATTTTTTAAGCCAAGCAGTGTCATAGTTAACCGCTCAAGGCCCATCCCAAATCCTCCATGGGGAGGCATTCCGTGCTTAAACACAGTCAAATAATCAAGAAAGTTATCGGGATCCATCTCTTTTGCTCGGATCCCCTCAACCATCGACTCATAAGTGTGGCGCCGTTGTCCTCCGGATGTAATCTCTGTACCAGAGCAGAGAAGATCAAAGGTATTGGTCAGATCGGGGTTTTCTTCGTTAGGATAAGAGTAGAAGGGCCGTTTCTCTGTTTTCCAATCGGTGATGAAAATAAAATCGGTCCCATGTTCTTCATGTGCATATCTGCACAACTCCCTCTCAGCAGCAGGACTTAAATCGAGCTCTGTTCTTTCATCAACACCTGTTCGTTTGTAAAAGATCTCGAGCGCTTCTTTAAAAGTAACTCGAGGAATCGAAACATTTTCTGGACAGAGAACAATCTCTTTCTCAAGAACTTCTAATTCTGTTTTACAATAGGTATTAACATGGGAGACAATAGCTTTGACACACCCCTCCTGAATATCTAACACCTCATGCCAGTGATCAAAGAAGCCCATTTCGAACTCAAATTGCTTCCCTTCCGACAAATGTCTCGGTGTATGAGAAGACTCTGCTCGGAAGAACGGCATAAGGGCAAACACCCGCTCATCCACTCCTACCATAATCTGTTTATAAAGCTGCGAGCTCTGTGCAAGTGTTGCAGTATAGCCAAAATAATCCACATTAAAAAACTCTGCTCCTCCTTCAGAAGAGGCGCCAATGATATTCGGAGCAAAGTATTCAACAGCATCCACTATATCGTGCATGTAAAGACGGTAGGCGTGCACAATCTCTGCTTGAATATGGAAGATCGCTTGAATCTTTCTATTGCGGAGCGCAATCGAACGGTGATCGAGAATAAATTCTAAATCAGAAGGGATATCTGGCTTGTAGTATTCGACAGGGGGTGGATCTATAATTGGAACTTCTATCGTAATCTTTGGATCAACGATCTCAACACCAAGACCCGCTTCTTCAGATTTTACAGGAGTCCCTTCAATGCGTAAGACACTTCCTACTTGCAACTGTGCAAGCTCTTTTGCAAGTGCTTTGTCTTGAACAACTACTTGGGCAAAGCCACTCCGATCGCGTACAATCAGAAATCCAAGCTTGCCTAAAGAGCGAAAGCTATTCATCCAACCACGCAAGAGAACTGGTTGATCTAAATGAGAGAGTAATTGTTTTGCTAAAATCCGTTCCATAGAGGCTCATTCTAAAGAAGAAATCGTTTGAAAACAATCAAAACGATGAAGTACAAATATTTTTATGATCACAGCCTATAAATGCCCCGAAAAAGGGTCTCGACTAGCTCCTTTCAGCTATGAACCAAAGTCCCTCGGCTCCCACGACGTACGGATCCAGATTACTCACTGCGGGATTTGCCACAGTGATGTTCATCTGATCGACAATGACTGGAATTTCACCGAATACCCCCTTGTCCCCGGTCATGAAATCGTTGGTCTTATTCAAGAAAAGGGAGATCAAGTTATCAACCTTGAAATCGGTGAACGAGTCGGTATCGGTTGGCAAGCGGGAAGCTGCATGTCCTGTGAATGGTGTTTGCAAGGAGATGAGAATCTCTGCAACCAAGGAGTAAGAACTTGCGCCGACCAGTTTGGAGGCTTTGCACAGGAGATCGTAACAGATGGCCGTTTTGCTTTTTCTATACCAGATGCGCTTCCTTCTGCTGCAGCAGCCCCTCTTCTTTGTGGAGGAGCCACTGTGTTCACTCCTCTCATCAACCATAAGATCGGTCCTAATATGCACGTGGCAATCATTGGCATTGGAGGTTTAGGCCATCTTGCTATCCAGTTCGCTCATGCCATGGGATGCGAAGTGACTGCTCTCTCTAGTTCAAAGGAAAAGGAGTTGGAAGCAAAAGCATTTGGCGCAGATCACTTCGTTTGCACAAAGGATCCCGCAGCCCTAGATGCTCTTGAGATGCGCTTCGATTTCATCCTCTCTTCTTCCACTCATGGACTCGACTGGACGCGCACTCTCTCTTCCCTTCGCCCCAAAGGGAAGCTCTGTCTCCTCGGAGCGCTAGAACAAAATGTAGAAACTCCGATCACAAATATCGTACACGGGCAAAGAACTATCTGCGGTAGCAATATCGGGTCTCGACCAGGGATTAAGCAAATGCTTAACTTCGCAGCAAGACACAACATCCTCCCCAAAATAGAAGAATTCCCGATGAGCCAGGTCAACGAAGCACTTACCAAATTGCGAGCTGGAAAAATGCGCTACCGTGCGGTACTATTCAATGACAATCTCTAGTCCTTTCAAAAGGGATAGGGCTTCCATCCTAGAAAACTTCGCCCCTTTAAGAGTGTTATTCAACGGATCGATGTCGTAGTGAATAGCTCCCAGAAAATTCACCTTTTTTAATCGGGTGTGGTGAAACAAAGTTCCTTCTAGATCCGATTTGAGAAAACTCCCCTTTTCAAGATCGCTCTGCACAAAATGACAATCTTTCACCTGACTCTCGATGAATTTGGATTCTTTGAGTTCCATCTCTGTAAAATTACATCCCCTAAGAAGACATCTTTCAAAGGAGAGCTTCAAAAATGCAGGATCACACAAAGTAAAATCTATCCCCATCAATTTGCATTCAAAAAATTGAGCATCTTGCAGCCGCGTATTCTCTATTTTTGTCGTCGTCCAGTTGCAAGAGATAAACGTGCAACTCAAAAATCGTATTTTGGAAAAATCTGCACCTGAAAAATCACACCCCTCAAACGTACAATCTAAAAATGCATCGTCTTCCAAGTTGGTGATTTTTTCGAATCTCTTTTCTTCTATCATACAAATCCAACTCCATTTGGGATTCTCTATTCAAGCATCGTACAGCAAGATAACCCCGTCATCTAAAATAAACAGCCATACAAGCTCCAACAGCTAAGGGTACAGTTGATCCCAGATTTTTGCAAAAAATCAGACCCGTGATTATGGTAAAACTATGGACTGGTTACAAAACATTTTCTCTCTCCCTGAGACGGTCAGCGTCTTAGCACTCGTGCTCATCATCATCAAAAGAGTTGTCTCACTAATTGGAGTCCTTGTCATATTGTGGGGTGCTTTTGAAGCGCTTTACCTTTTTATATGCCATTGCCAAAAAAGCTCCTCGAAAACGAGTTCGATTGATCTGATCCGCCTGAAGTTTGGGCGCACCATTATTTTGGGGCTTGAGTTCATTGTAGCAGCAGATGTGATTGAAACAACCGCTGCTCCAGACTACTACTCTGTCGGAATTTTAGCCTCTCTTGTAGGGATCCGTACTCTTCTTACATTTTTTATGAATCGCGAACTTAAGGGCATTAAGTAAATCATGATCGATGGCGTTCTTCTTCTCTGGTTTTTGCTGACAGCTGGATCCCTGATCTTTGTTGTATGGGACCAGTTTACCAATACCCCGTCGATGCGAATTATGACACTTGCTTGGGCTTTGGTCATTCTCTACACAGGGCCTCTGGGACTATTTCTCTATCTTCTTTCTTGTCGCCAGCCCATGAAAGACACCCATGATCAATTTATCGATGTGCATTGGAAGCAGTCCGTTGGCTCTCTTATCCACTGCGTTGCAGGAGATGCAACAGCCATCATAGCCATGGCGGCCCTTTTGCACTTTTTTGACCTTCCCAACGGCCTTGAAGTGATCATCGAATATACCGCTGCTTATTTATTTGGCCTATTCATCTTCCAAGCCCTTTTCATGAGATCGATGTTCCCCTCTTACCTAATGGCTGTGAAAAAAACGATCTTTGCAGAAACTGTTTCCATGAACATGGTAATGACGGGGATGTTTCCAGTAATCGTGCTGATTAAATCCCTCTTCCCAGAAGCATCCGATCCTTTTCAACCTTATTTCTGGGGGATGATGTCACTTGCTACAATTGTTGGGTTCATTGTCGCCTACCCAATCAACTCCTGGATGGTGAAAAAAGGGATCAAACACGGAATGATGTCTAAACAGATGACGATGCATCATGAACCTGTTACACTCGAGCAAAAACAAATGTGGGGATGGGTGATTGGGACCTATCTGATCTTCTTTGCCGTGATGGCAGTCATCAGCATTTTCGTTCCAATTCAGTTCTAAGAAAATGGTTATTACAAAGTGGCTTTTCTATATTGGTTTTGGCTTTATTGCTCTGGGGCTACTTGCCTATCTCTTTCACAAAATTGGTATCCCTTTGGGAAGACTTCCTGGCGATATCGCTATTAAGAAAGAGAAGTATGGAATTTACTTCCCAATTGTGACCTCAATTGTCGTCAGCATCATTTTGACAGTTCTCGTGAACCTTTTTTTATGGCTAAGCCGGAAATAGCGAAAAGAGCCAACCCTGCTGTTAAGACCAGGTAAATCGCTGGAGAACCAACCCAATTGGTTTTCTGGTAGAGCCACAGTGAAATTGTTGCACTTGGCAAACCAATGACTTGCGAGCCAATCGCCGTTGCTGTTGCCACAACTGTATAGCGCAAATGCTTGGGCACCCTCTCTTGGGACCAGTGATGATAACTAGCTGCAAATGCAACTCCGATTGTTACAAGAACAATCCGAACAAAAATAGTACTCTGCATCGAGGCCTCTTGAAGAAGTAAAAAAAGGGGTAATGCTAGCAAGATCATCAAAACAGCGCTCCCACCCATCAATCGTTCCTTTGTCCATTTTTTTGCAACAAGCCCGAAAAGAGGCAGTAAAAGCAAATCTAATAAAAGCAAAACGGTATTCACTGCACAAGCCTCCTGCTTGGTAATGGTAGAGACAAAAGGCAAAAAACCATTCATCAGCGTAAATATATGTGTATATATGCTGTAGGAAAACCCGGCGACAAGCGCAATCAGTACAATCAGTGATCGATGCTCCCAAACTTGCTGAAAATGTTCCCTTAGAGAAATTTGCACCTTCTGCTCATGAGTCTCTTTTGTAAAAAGACGCAAGCCAATACCACAAACACCACACAAACTCCCCATGAAGAAAGGAATCCGCCAGAAGGCTTCAAACACATCCTTTTGAAAACTAAAAAATGTGACGACACCCGACGCTAAAAAAATTCCCAAAATGCTCGAACTATCATAGAGGCTACTCAAAAAGCTCCTACTCCCCTCTTCTGCTTGTTCCAGAACAAAGATGGCACCCCCCGTCGTCTCTCCCGCTGAAAAAAAGCTCTGTAAAAATCGACATAAAGCTAAAAGGATCGGTGCTAGAATACCAACAGTTTCATACGTGGGCAAACACCCCATCATACATGTAATGATGGCCATCCCCATTAATGTGAGATAGAGCGCTCTTTTACGACCGAATCGGTCCCCAATATAACCAAAAACAAGGGCTCCAATCGGCTTACTTACAATCCCCAATGTGAACAGACCATACGTCAAAATAAGAGCTGAAAGAGGAGAGCTATTTGGAAAAAAAAGAGGTGCAATAAAAGGAGCTAAAAGACCGAAAAGGGCATTGTCATAATGCTCAAAAACATTTCCAATAATGCCCGCAAAAAAGTTACGCTTTGCAATATTCATGAAAACCTATTTACGCCAATATGACTTGGATCAAGCAAAAAGAGTTGAACTCATGTTCTCTCAGCCGCTTTTCTACAAAACACCTCTGTAGCGACACCCCTGGTTAAAACAACGATTTTTGCAAAACATCAATGACCTAGTCAAGAACATAGGATTTAATGCCTTCGAAATAAGCTTCGGCGACCTGCTTAATACGAGAAGAGCAGGGTTGTCCCCCAATTACAAAGTCTTTCCGATTTAAATTAATGCACTCATCTGCATTGTTTTGCACTAAAGACTCTCCGTAGCAAACAGGTCCGTGAATGAGTCTTGTGAGTGCTAGGTTACGCGCATAGATCCCCTCAGACACCTTCAAACAAACTTGAGGCAAATAGCGCGCTCCATCAGCTTTTGTAACAACTGGCACCTGCAAGCGCTCACTCATCTTAGCTAAAACAACACTGCTTAACTTGATCGACTCAGACAAATCACCGGTTAAAAGTAGTCGAAGAAACTCATAACGACTCTCCTCTTCTTCTAGCTCATTTCTGCAAAAAGCTCCGGGCACAAACACCATATTGTAGTTCTTTGATGTAACCCCATGATTGGAAGGCACTCCTTCCTGAGCATCATGAGAATTGTAATGAATCACAAGGGTCAAATCTGGAGAAAAATCGTTAATCTTATCAGCCCTTGCACGCAAATCAAGCGGGTTGTAGTACTTCCGAAAAAGGTTGTTTAGTGCAACCTCCCCCGACCAAAGCGCAGGGTTCTTTTTCAGCCAGTCAAAGAAATCTTCTCTGTAGACCCCTTTTCCTATCTGATCACGAGTGAGCATTACAATAGCGCCTTCTTTTTCAAGAAGAAGCTTCAGATAAGTCGCCGTTAAGAAACTGAGCGTCCCTTCATCAAACTGCACAATTTCTTCTCTTTCCAAGGAAGGGGGAATGTCTATGTAACGCTCTTCAAGCCTTGCGTAAGAACCGCCAAAATGGCCCGGATCGATCGCAACCTTAACCCCTACAAGAGTCTTGCAAGGTATCTTTTGAGAACCGCGTTCTTTCTTCTCTTTGGCAAGAGCTAGTTTGTAGGCAACCTTTCTCTCTTTTTCAGTCTCCGGAGCATCGTAAAGGGTAAGAGACTCCTCGTTAAGGGAAAAAAAACTCCCTACCTTTCCATCTTTTTGAAGAAAGTGTCCCAGACGCTCTTCTATTTCCTGCCTAGTCCAACTCGACTGACACGACTCAAACTCGGCAAGATCAAGAGATGAAAAAGCGATAACAGGAAAAAATAAAATACTCAGAAAAAAAAATTTCATACTTGCCAGTCTACCAGACTCTTATGAAAAGTACATAGTGGAAAAGAAATGCTCTCAAATGATAGAATCCTCTCCATGGCACAGCTAAAAGCAAAACAAACGCAAGTGATCATCCTTCTTGGCCCACCAGGAGCTGGCAAGGGCTCTCAAGCAGCTCTCATCAAAAAAAAGATGAGTGTGGCCCATATCTCAACGGGTGATCTTTTACGTGAAAACATTAAGCGGGGAACCGCTCTCGGCCAAAAAGTAAAATCCTTTATGAATGCTGGCCAGCTCGTACCCGATGAACTCATCCTTGACATGCTCTTCGCCCGTGTTGAAGAGTCTGACTGCCAAAAGGGATACATCTTAGATGGATTCCCTCGAAATATCTCTCAAGCAATAGCTCTTCAAAAAAGGCTTTCTAAAGGGTACCAAGTCGTTGCACTTAACCTGAAAGTATCAGATGACAAAATCGTTGACCGAATCACCCAAAGGGTGATCTGCAAGTCCTGCCAAGCTCCCTACCACCTGGCCTATTCCCCTCCTAAAACAGAGGGAAAGTGCGACCAGTGTGAAGGAAGCCTCTACCAACGAAGCGATGATACAAAAGAAGTGGTCGAAAAACGACTAACTGTCTACCACGAGCAGACAGCGCCTCTAATTGATTACTACAAAGAGAAAAGCACTTTGCACCAGATCGATTCAACTGCTTCGAAAGAAGCTGTTCTACTCGCTATTCTTCGCATCATAAAAAACAAGATTCGTCCCATCGACGTGGACTAACGGTAACTCTTTAGAAAGTTCACACAAAAACTGAAACACACCACCGAAGTGCGGTGTAAAATCATGCCAAAGAATGCACCCGTCTTTAGCCAATACCTTCCGCGCATTTTTCGTATCACTTGCAACACACTCATAGCTATGCCCCCCATCGATAAAGATCAGATCCAAAGGCCCCATCGAAGTGAATTTTGCAAAGTCATACTCCGTGGAATCCCCAAAGTGCTGCTTTACCTTATTCGCAACAGCGCTACCTTCAAACTTTCTCTGCCGCTTTCTCTCGTCTCGGATGAATTGTAAATCGCTGTCTAAAACAGGCTGCGCTGTCATCTCATTTTCTGATGGCAGATCAATCGTATGAATAAGAGCATCCTCTGGAGCATTTAAGGCCATCTGCAAAGTGGTATTCCCGTCAAAGGTCCCTACTTCCAAAAGACAACGAGGCTTACGATCTGCTACAATCGAGCAAATCGCCATCACCTCATATGGAGAAAGATTGCCATTACGGGAGAAAAAGTTTTCAAAAACAAGCCGCTTGGGTTTAACTAAAGACTCCAACAAAACTTTACGAATGGGGGCTTTTTTCATCACCTGCTGAAAGAAGAAATCACTATTGAAAAAACGCTTCCGAAAACTTTTTTTGCGCAAGAATTTCAAGAGTACTTGTTTTTTCCAACGTTTATGATCAAAGATCTTATGTTCAACTACATTTGAGGTCATATCACAGCCTAATATTCACGAAAAACATGTGAGTGTAGAGCACAAATGCATTTCATTCTACTAGAGAAATAGTAATGACAACACACGCAACCAATGTCCATTGAAAAACACTTCTCAGATTGATTTTCCCTGATTAGAAAAACAAAATACTCTTCAGGAAATTTGCGTACCGAACAGAAATCTATGCTCTTCAAAAAAAAATCGCTTGCGTCTAAAAAGTTTAATCCTATACATTTAGGAATTCCAATTTGTACTCAAACCCAGAGGTCCAACACAATGAAAAAACAACTCCTAGCCCTAAGCCTTGTTGCTACATGTGGTCTTGTTGCACAAGAAGGTGCACAGCCTCCGGCAGCTCCGCACCAATCCAGTTCTTGCAACACTTGCAGATGCAATCCTTGCTGCTGTGAGCCTTGCTGCGTACCAAAGCCAAAGAAATGCATCGACTGCGAATGCTACACTCCACAATACTACGACCTACAGTGTGACTGGGGAACATTCATCAGCGCTGACTTCCTCTATTGGTATGGACGTGAAACAAATCTTTCCTACTCACAAAGATTTGCAATGCTCCCAGACAATGCTGCCGATGCAGATACAACTTATACTGCCTTCCCTCAAAACTACAACCACCTGAAATCAAAATGGGATCCAGGTGTACGCGTAGCCCTAGGTTTCAACAGCGAATGTGATGGTTGGGATTGGTCTATTGTTTGGACCTACTTCCGCAACAAGAGTTCTAAAACTTCAACAACCACTTTTGATGAAGACTCTACAGATCCGTTAAACCCACTGGGTTTCCCTCTTCCAAATCAGCAAGCCCTTCTTAATCCTTGGGTAAATGCTGCAGTCTTTGGTGGTGGAGAAATTTTCTCTCCTGTCTTTGATCGAGTAAAAGCAAAGTGGAAACTCTCTTTCAACCAGATTGATCTAGAACTTGGAAGAAAGTACTGGCTCAGCCAATGCTTCACAATGCGCCCCTACACAGCAGTTCGCGGCATGTGGACAAAAACCAATTTCGATGTCACTGGTAGCCTTGGCCCAAGAGCTACAAGCGACGCTGCTCTTGCAGTCAACTTTGAGAAAAACTCAAGTGATCGCTTTGAGAACAAATACTGGGGTGTTGGATTCTTAACAGGGATTCAGCCTAACTGGTACTTCTGCCGCACATTTGTAATGTACGGAAACTTGGATGCAGCCCTTGTCTGGGGAGACTTCAAAGGAAGGAAAAAAGAGTCTTACCTTATCCAAGGCGAGAGTGCATCAGCCGTTCCTTCTGTAGAGTACAATGTAAGTAACACTACTAAAGAAGACGACTTCGGCAGAATGCTCGGCATGATTGATGTCGCTATCGGTCTTCGTTGGGAAGACACCTACTGCTGCGATCGCTACAGATTTGGTCTTGACCTAGGTTGGGAACACCATCTTCTTATCAACGCAGGTCTTCGCTATAAGAGCATAGACTTCGACAAGGCTGTCTCAGGGTCAACACCTGATCAAGACGACTTGTTCTACAGCAAGAACTACCAAGAAGTGCGTAGTGATATCGGCATGGGTGGTTTCGTCCTCCGTGTAAGATTTGATTTCTAATCGATCTCAACTCTTTTCGATACAAAAAGCACCCAGTCTCTGGGTGCTTTTTTTATATCTTCAAAAAATCCTTTGCTCCTAAAACTACTACTCCCCTATATTCAGGAAATCAATCTCACGCTACTTCCAAGGGTATTAGCAATGAAAAAACTCCTTATCTCTTCCACCCTCCTCATGAGTTATGGCTTATTTGCCGGTCACTGCGATTCAGGATGTTCTAATAGCCAGTCCTGCTGTGCAAACACCTCTTGCTGTGAATCAAGTTGTGGATGCGATTCCACTTGTAGCCCCCGTTGTGAGCCTTGCTGCACCCCAGAGCCTCCAAAATGCATCGAGTGTGAGTGCTATACTCCAAAATATTATGATCTCCAATGCGCATGGAATGTATTCTTACGTGGCGACTTCTTGTACTGGTATGCACGTGAAACAAACCTTGCCTATGCACAGAAACTCGAGGTTCTCTCCACAGGCCCTAACTTAACTCCAGGTTTTCGCCCCGATAACTTTTTTGCATTCCCCAAAGAGTACAAGTACCTCGATGCAAAATGGAAGCCGGGCTTACGCATAGGACTTGGCTTCAATGGTAATTGCGATGGATGGGATCTGGCTGTTGACTGGACCTACTACCGAAACAAAAGTTCTAAATCAAGTACCACCCCCTTTGAAGGAAATGTTACATTCCCAACAGAGAACCAGCAAGCTCTCTTAAATCCTTGGGTAAATAGTGCCTTTTTCCCTGTACTCTCAAACATCCTTTTCTTGAATGAAGCGATCTCTGCAAGCTGGCACCTCACTTTTAATCAGATAGACCTAACGATAGGAAGAAAATACTGGCTTAGCCGCTTCTTTACGCTACGACCCTTTGCAGCTATTCGAGGAATCCGAACCACCACAAATTTCAATGTGAATGCCCTGCTCGGCCCAAAGACAATTACTATTTCTTCGCCACCTACTTCCTTAACTAATTTTATTCTTACTACAAAAGATCGATTCCAAAATGACTACTGGGGTGTTGGACTCCTTGCAGGACTACGACCAAACTGGTACTTTTCTCGCAGCTTTTCCATCTATGTTGATTTAGATGTAGCTCTTGTTTGGGGGCAGTTTGAAGGTAAAAAAGATGAAGACTACCTCAACACTCTAGATTTTGATGGCTCTCCTACAACAGCGCAGAAGATTCATAACAAAATTCGAGGAGATACGTTTGCACGGATGCTTCCTATGCTCGATGGTGGCATTGGAGTTCGATTTGAAGACTCTTACTGCTGCAACCGCTATCGAATAGCCCTTGACCTTGGATGGGAACATCACGTCCTTTTCAATGCGGGATTGCGCTACAAAAATATAGCTGTCCAGAACACCACAACTCCTCAGGCTCCTTTCCCAAGCCCAACCTTTAACTTCACGCGTAATTTCATAGGCGTTCAAGGGGACATCCAAATGGGTGGGCTTGTAACTCGCCTCCAATTTGATTTCTAAGGAATTTGTATGCCCTTGATTTCTTGGCATTTTTTTTGCAGATTAAAAGAATGCTTTACTCCTAAAACTTCCCTAGTCTATATTCGAAAGGTCAATCTTAATCTACCTCAGAGAGTGTAAGTAATGAAAAAACTGCTATTCGCTTTCTCTCTTCTTGTAACCCTCAGTCTACTTGCATATCCAGGCAATCATTCCTCTACGTGTTCTGTTAACCAGCCTTGCCATGAATCGACTTGTGGATGTAGTACGAGCCCTCCCCCTACTACCCCAAAATGTATCGACTGCGAATGCTATACCCCGAAATATTATGATCTCCAGAGCGCTTATGATGTGTTTTTACGCGGTGATTTCTTGTACTGGTATGCCCGTGAAACTAGCCTTACATATGCGCAACGATTTACTGTGAAGAGCACTCAACCGGCCCTACTCCCCTCGCAGCTTACCGAAAGCTTTATCGCCTTTCCAAAGGAGTATGACTCCCTCAATGCAAAATGGAATCCAGGCTTGCGCATAGGACTTGGTTTCAATGGCACTTGTGATGGGTGGGATTTATCTACCGACTGGACCTATTATCGAAATAGCAGCTCTAAATCCAGCTCTGCCCCTTTTGAAGGAAATCTTTCATTTCCAATAGAAGGCCAGCAAGCCCTTTCGAATCCCTGGGTCGATAATGCTTTTTTCCTTGTGATGCCGGATACCCCTTTTTTTAATGAGAAAATTTCTGCAAGTTGGCGTCTTACCTTCAACCAGATTGACCTTACACTCGGCAGGAAGTATTGGCTCAGCGACTGCTTTAGCTTAAGGCCTTTTGGAGCTCTTCGAGGAGTGTGGACAGCAACGCACTTCAATGTAAATGGCTTTTTTGGTCCCAAGACCCTTACCCCTACCGATCCAATGGTTGACCCTTCTCTAACCAATTTCATTTTCAACACAAAAGACAAATTCCAAAACCGCTATTGGGGCATAGGCTTCCTATTAGGATTAGAACCAAACTGGCATTTCTCTCGTTGCTTTTCTCTATATGCTGATTTGGATGCGGCTCTTGTCTGGGGTGAGTTTGAAGGGAAAAAGCACGAAAAATATCTCAATACTCTAGATTTTGGAGGTATTCCTACAATAGCCCAGCAAGTCAATAATAAGATCAAAGGCGAGAAGTTTACACGTATGCTTCCTATTCTCGATGTTGGTATAGGAGTTCGCTGGGAAGATACTTACTGCTGTAATAGATACCGAATCGCCCTCAATATCGGCTGGGAACACCACAGCCTTTTCCACGCAGGACTGCGCCACAAAAATGAAGACAGCAAGTTCGTTGTTATTAATCAAACTTCGGTAACAAATGAGCGACTTTTTAACTTCGCACGTAATTTTATAGAAGTCGAAAGTGATATCCATATGGGAGGCCTAGTAGCTCGCCTCCAGTTTAACTTCTAATCCGTCTCAATTCTTTTTATTACAACATTTTCACCACCAACTGCTTACAAAAAATACTCTCACACTCGTTTAAATTAAAAATTTAATCATCTATACAGGAAAGAAAAGCAAAAAAAACAAATAGAGACCTCTAATGAAAAAGTATCTTCTCATCTTAGGCTTAACTGCTACATTTGGATTATTCGCACAAGGAACCCATCGATGTGCATCTAACGAGTGCTCGAGCTGCAGCTATGCTTCTAGCTGCGACTGCAGCCCTTGTAACTGCAATCCATGTGAATGCAATTCGTGCACTCCTGCATGCGGCTCTAGTTGTGGATGCAGCTATTCCAACTCTTCTTGTTGCGAGCCTTGCTGTACACCAAAACCACCTAAATGCATCGACTGCGAGTGCTACACACCACAATACTATGATCTACAATGCGCTTGGGGAATTTCTCTCCAGGCAGATTTCCTTTACTGGTACGCTCGTGAAACCGATCTTGCCTATGCGCAAAAATTTGAGATGGTCGAGACTATTACCTCTGCAGCTTCAAACTCCTACAGCTCATTCCCTCAAGAGTATAAATACCTCGATACAAAGTGGAAGCCCGGTGTTCGCGTAGGAGTAGGATTTAATAGCAGTTGTGATGGTTGGGATAGCTCCGTTGTGTGGACTTACTATAAAAATAAAAGCTCTAGCTCAACAACAGTCCCCTTTTTATCAGATCAAATAACTCCCGTAGGAGGACAGCAAGCTCTTGTAAATCCCTGGATCAACACAACTTTTGTAATTCAGCCTGTTATTGAAAAGGTATCTGCAAGTTGGAAACTCTCCTTCAATCAAATTGATCTAGACCTTGGCCGCAAATATTGGCTAAGCCGCTGCTTTACCTTGCGCCCCTACACAGCTGTTCGTGGAATGTGGACCAAAACTAACTTCGAGACAACTTCCCTGATCAACCCGAGGGACGTCGCTACCACTCCAAATCCAACAACAAATGTTTCCTTCAACTTCAAAGATGAATTCAAAAACACCTACTGGGGTGTGGGCTTTCTTGGAGGACTCGAGCCTAGCTGGTATTTCTGTCGAACCTTCCTCATATATGGAGATATCGATGCAGCCCTTGTATGGGGATCATTCAAAGCCCGTAAACAAGAGCGCTACCTTGTAACAGAAGATACAGTCCCATCTGTGAACAGAATTCCAGTAAACAACACCGCAAGTGGTGACAATTTCAGCCGGATGCTAGCAATGCTCGACCTTGGCATCGGACTCCGATGGGAAGATACTTACTGCTCTAACCGATACAGATTTACTCTAGATCTAGGATGGGAACACCATGTTCTATTCAACTATGGCCTACTTCACAAAAATACAGGAGCCACCGATCTTAATGGCATAACCGTAGGTACAGAAATCCAAAATTTGAGATATAGCTCAGGATTTACACGAGAAAGAACCGACATCCAAATGGGTGGTCTAATCGCACGTGTAAAATTTGATTTCTAGTTCATTTCAGAATAAAAGCACCCAAAGACTTGGGTGCTTTTATATTTTTCTCAAATACAATCAACTGAAAATCAGCGCTCTATACAAAACCTTCGACTTTTGTATAAAATTAAAATTTTAATTCTGTATAAGAAGAAATAATATACATAATCTTTTTGGACCTCGCGCATGAAAAAACAGCTTCTTGCACTAAGCTTACTCGCTATACCAGGCCTGTTTGCACATGAGAGCCATCATTCCCCTACGCCAAAAAAATCCCCCAGCAAACTGAGAGCCATTTCAAAACCAGGCCTATTTACCCCAGTAAGCAACCCTTCTTCTAAGAGAAAAAAGAGCCCTCCTCCTGCACAGGAATCCGTGGAAAGCTGCTCTGAATGCAATTCTTGCTGTGAATCCACTTGCGAAACAAGTAACTCCCGCTGCGAATGCTACACACCACAATACTACAACCCAGACTGTTGCTGGAGCATGTCTTTAAGTGGAGACTTCTTATATTGGTTTGGAAGAGAGACTAATCTCTCTTACGCACAAAAATTCAAAATGGTTCAAACCGACCCCAATGATCCTAATGATGCAAGTGCATTCCCACAAGAATACAAGGATCTCGGTGTTGAGTGGGAACCCGGCCTCCGCCTTGGACTTGGGTTCCAAGGAGCCTGTGACGGATGGGATATGAACCTCACCTGGACATACTATAAAAACACGACATCAGATAGCTCTTCTATCACCTCTCCTTCTACAGGTCCCGTTATCGAGCCCAACCAAGAATCCCTTCTCAATCCTTGGCAGAATAATGCATTTTATGGAACACCAGCTGCCGATAAGATTTCCGCTAAATGGAAGCTTTCTTTCAACCAGATTGATCTCGACTTCGGCAGGAAGTACTGGCTAAGCCAATGCTTTGCCATGAGGCCCTATGCAGCTGTACGCGCTGCTTGGACAAAAACAGATTTCGATATAGACAGCTGCACAGGGCCAAAAGTCTTTGTTGTTGCTCCTGTTACAATCTCCGATTACTTCGAGGAGATGCAAGACCTATTCGAAAACCGCTACTGGGGAGTAGGTCTCCTAGCTGGAATACAACCTCATTGGCATCTCAACCGCTGCTTTGGGATCTATGGAAACATCGATGCCTCTCTTGTCTGGGGAAAATTTAGTTCAGAGAAAAGAGAAATCTATTTCATTAAAGGAAATGTCGACTCTGTCCCAACAACCATTACCGATGTAGATAACAAAGCGCAACGAGATCTATACCGAATGCTCGCCCAGCTCGATCTTGGGGTAGGGCTACGCTGGGAAGGAGACTTCTGCTGCAGTGAACACAGCCTTGTACTGGACATTGGTTGGGAACATCACATTCTATTCAACCATGGACTGCGTCAAAAAGGACAGGGACAATACATCCTATTCCCGGATATTGATACCATTCTCCGGTATACAAAAGGGTACGATGAAGTACAAAGTGATATCCATATGGGTGGACTGATCGTTCGCTTAAAACTCGGATTCTAAAAGTCTTTTAAGAAATCGTTGAATAATCGCTTTACCAAAGATTCGTGTCGAAGACTTGGTGAATGAATTATTCAGTATCGTTCGGGCAAAAACCTTGTTCTCGAAAAAACCACC
Organism: Chlamydiota bacterium; assembly: GCA_021772375.1. GTDB lineage: Bacteria > Chlamydiota > Chlamydiia > Chlamydiales > Rhabdochlamydiaceae > Sacchariniichlamydia. Next base: position 21,540 of record JAJFME010000015.1, read on the forward strand.
GACTATCAATAGTCAGTTTAGCTCTCTAAGAGAGGCTTCCTCTTTAAAATGCATCTGGACCCGGAAATCTCGAATGAATCAGGAGCTTCTCAAAGCTTGACAAAGCCATCGTCTTCCCAATAGCTATCTCCATAGCTATAGAGAAGCTGGTCTCCCTTCTTGATCCCCTTGTGACATGCTGTAAAGATAATTCGGGGTCCCCACTTAGAGTAATGTTCCCACGCAACGACATTCGTATGAGAATTTCCCTCAGGGCTGTGATTCATGAAACGGCACCAATTACCTGTCTTCTGCGCGTCGATGGAAAAGGAAGTAAAATCGGAAAACATAAATGTACTGTCATTGTCCGTTGCAATTAGCTTATCCGGCTTTAAGACCCCTCCATAAGAATTGAGAAGGCTATAAGGAGGTATATACTGTTTAGCAAATACCCCATACCCCACCTTTTTGCTAATGTATCGAATCTCAAATCGCTCAGTAAATAAAAGATCATCACCCTGTTTCTCAATTCGCTTCAAAAGTGAATCAAACCGCTTGCGTCGATACGCCGAGCCACAAGGTTCATGCTTTTTTAAAAAGCGCTTCCAAGCTCTGTCGTAGCGCTCCTGCACTTTAGGATCAACTGTTACATCCGGCGCATACTTAATAGGTGTTGAGATACCAAAACGTTCTTTAAATATAGGGTCTTCTTTCATGGTTCTAGCTATATCGTAAACGCGTGTCAGGATTCAACAAAATGTTTTGCTTTTGGAAAAATCTCATCCTCCCTATATTCGGGACCCATGAAAAACTTCCTGTTATTACTGATCCTTTTTGCAGCTCCCCTTACCGCCGCTAAGCCTGTCGAGAAAAAACTTGATAGCATTTCCTATCGTTCACAAGCAGGTGCTACTGTTGCACTAATTACACTTTCTGATGAATCTGTCTGGAAGTGGACACCCGATATCTACAGTGAAAATCTCTTACGCAAATGGACCAAAGGAGATACGATCATCATTCAAGTAGGCAACCATCCAGGCTTCCTACTAGAGAACCCTTCCACACCTCACTATACACCCCTTGTTGCACTAAGTTTTAGTTCCTACCCTCTCTATCCCACACTTAAAAAATATGACAAACAATCCAGCTCGATCGAGCTGAGCGATGGCTCTCAATGGGTATTACTACACAGCTTCAACAAACGCACACTCCACCACTGGGCTGAAGAAGATCAGATCATCCCCGTCAAGGGTACTCACGGCAACTATGAGCTAATAAACCTCGATATTCCTTATGAAAATCGCTCCCAAATTGAACGTTGCATAGAAGTGGTTCCCCACAAAGAATAAGTTTTCCCAGCAAAAATCTTGAGTCCAAACTCCCCTTTTTGGTATAGTCCCATCTCAATGCTGGTGTAGCTCAATTGGTAGAGCACCCGACTTGTAATCGGACGGTTGAGGGTTCAATTCCTTTCGCCAGCATTTCTTTTCGGGGGTGTCGCATAGTGGCAATTGCAAGGGACTGTAAATCCCTCGACTTCGGTCTCCGTTGGTTCGAGTCCAACCGCCCCCATTCTTCCGGACGCTTTTTAAATTCTATCATGGTTAAGAAGGACTCCCGCACTGATAATGAGAGACTTCCGTCCTCCAATTCCAAGTTCTGAAACACCAAATTTAAAAGTTCGTGTTTTTCGCCCACTTCAGAACTCTCAAAGATTTCCCGAGCACGCATTGCTAAGTTCATGACCAAATTCGCAGTGATGTAAAAGTTCTTGTCCGCTTTTTCATGGCGATCCATCTGCTCAATAATCTCTGCTTGGCGCGCCTTGTAAGTTGATACCCTTCCCAGATACATCCTCTCATCGATTAAGCCATCGAGCTTATCGTCATAGATCTGATTTAAGCGCCTTTGGAGGCGATCTTGTTCTTTTCGGAGAGCTTCGAGACTTTCAATATGAAATTTGGCTTTTGATTCATGAATTTCTTTGAGATAAGAAGCGACCTCCTCGATTTGCTTTTCACTAAGAGAGATGTGATCGAAATACGCTGATAAAGTGGCAAGCAAAGGCTCTTCCCGTTTATGGGGAGATCATTGGCAAAAATAGCGGGTTTCTGCAATACTTTGTAGTAAGCCAATTACTAATTTATAACAGACCCAATGATCAGGGAATACGCATTAAAATTTAATCTTGAGAGATAATGCTCTTGTGATAGAGAGTAGATACCTTTATTCCCTAGGAGGTATCACATGATCACGCAAGATTTGGTCAGTCTTTTTGGAGATATGACTGACCCCAGACTAG
>JAJFME010000016.1 GCA_021772375.1 Chlamydiota bacterium
CGCAGACGTCTTGTATGTCTATAGCTAAGGCCAAGTTCCTCGCTAGCCTTCCGTATACTGAGCATTTTTTTATCGATCTGGTGCATCACACTGAGTCGATTTGCTTCTTTTGTTGTCATCATCTTCTCCAAAGCCCCCCCCCTTGGTTTGGTCTAAAGGGGACATTTTAACTTTGCGGAAGAGAGGACATTACAACTTTGCGCTTACAAAATAATTATTGACATTGCTCTAATATCAGGAAACCTGTTAAACTGTCGCTTTAGTTAAATCTTCATCTTTAGGAGAGGTAGTATGGGAATGTGTACACAAGTAGTAAGGCAGGATATTAAAGAAGTCTTTCAATTATCAGATTCTATGATAGATGATTTGAAGCCACAGCTATCTTTTTGGGGTGCTCGATATGTAACTTCCCCGAATCACGATGGTACATTATTGTTAGCTAGCGTGATCTCAAGCGTAGTGGCTAAGATGCCCAATCCAAGAGAGTGCTTTGTATTCGAGATTGAGGAGATGAAGGGGCTTGTTAATAGAGTTCACACCATCTGTCAAGAAAGCGATCGGCAAGTAAGGGAAAGTAACTTCTTAACACGATTATTTGTATATCTACGAAGTTTTATTGAGGAATTTCCCAGAGAGGACTTCCTAAAAGCTTATCAACTGGTTAACCCATCTAAGTCAAACTATGACGAGTTTCTCAAATCATTTGACGAGCTTTTCAAATCAAAAGCTGGGTAGGCGTCACAAAGTACTTATTTCACAAGCTTGAGCAGATAGAAGAAATTCTGACAGATGCTTCTTATGAGCAATTGAGAGAGTTTTTAAGAGAAGTTTCAAGAAAGAGCCTGGGACAAATCCAAGAGCATCAGTCTGAATTGGCATAGCCAATACCTCTTAGCTATCAATTCCAATAAACAGATCTAGCACCATGTTGTCATGATCGGGGGCTCGCTGTGGATCGTAGGGCTCGAAGCCACTGTGGTAGCTCCTTGTGCAACCGAGCTCTTTAAATAGAAATCTGCTCTTTGGTTGGAAGGCAAGGCTTTTTCTATGATCTACTGGGCTGTATATCCTTCTTTTCCCAAGATGGAAGAACTCTGTGGATAATATTCAGAGCCCTCCCATAAGAAAATCATTTAGATTACGAGAGTAACGATGCTAACTTGTATTTAGCAATCAGGGGGCTAAATCCCTTATTTCCATTCTGTGCAAAGGGATCCTAAAAAAGCTATGATAGCCCCGGCAACTATTCCAGCATCTTTTCCGTCCTTTGTGCCTGTTATGGCATATTTTACAAGACCGCCAACAGCAGCACCCCCTACTATAGTAATGCCATATGATGCGGCTTTACGGATTTTGTCATCAGGAAGTTTCTCTTTTAACCATTCCTGCTCCAATTGTCGTTTTGTGCAATATGCACCTACTCCAAGGGCAGCGGCTCCTCCAATATGTTTAATATGTCTTGGCCATTGTGAGGGTATGGTTCCTTCTAAAGCGATTGTCATATTTTCTCTCCTTTAGTTTTTATGGCGCTATTGGTTGGCCATCAATGTGAGTTAAAATCTTTTGTCTCTTGTATTGCTTCTCTGAAAATCACCTGCTCTTGAGTAGGTAGGGGGCCTGCATCTCGGCTTAGAAGAGCAGTCGCTGTTATCCGCCTATTTCGTCCCTGTCCGTGTGCTATTTCTAGTGCTCGGGCTGCTGTATAGAGCTGATTTGTAAGTAAGTCGAAGGCTATTTTTTCTTCTCGAGTTTCGGGATCATCTGTTTCTATATAATGTAATGCCCGCACCCCAAAATTCTTTACTGGTTGGACCACAGCTGTATTGACACCAATACGTATAGCTTCAACTTTCGACCAGGTGGTGAATTCCTTCCAAGAAACGAGTTTAGGTACCCAGCTAGTCCAACTTGTAACTGCCACTGGTGGATCAATCTTCATGATAAATACTCCTATCTTGCTTTAGTTAAAGCGCGGTCATTTTGTTCCCCTCTTGTCTTTTGTAGCAAGTGTTTTTTGAATTCTGAAGGGGCTGGATTTATCTCTTAGAGATAGCTGAGGACGACATTAGACACTGCAGAATCTGCAGGGGTTGGTAAAAACGGATGGCAATGATGGGGTTGGCTGCTGCAAAGAGCAATATGCCCATCCACAAAAATAGGCTGTTCAGCTTTTCTGTATGTAAGGAATGGAGATTTCATACAAAATACCTTTAGCTGCAAAATTTATGAGCTGCAGAGGGATGAATGAAGTTAGATGTTTTGTTAGATGCAGGTATTGGACTCACAGCTTTATGTGGAGGGTACCTCTACGTAAACGGTGAAGCTGAACAGCAAAAAAACACCGCTAGGAAGACTCTACTTGTGGCGGGGTTTTTACTGTTAGTGAGGGGCTCCCTTTCTTCTCTACCTGGTCAGGATCCTTTATTAAGGAGTGTTCAACAACCCAGTTCAACAAGTATATCAAGATCTCTTTTCCCATCGCTAGGCCCGATGGAATACGCGCAACGCACTCTAGTTGCCATGCCATGTACTCAGCTTTTAGTAGAAGACGTTCTACTTGCGATTAAAGAGATCCAAAGGAGGCTCTCACTTCCAATGGAACCTATGGCAGGGAGCTATCGAATAGATGAGCTGATAAGTTATTCTCGTCCTCCATCTGTAAAGGAGATCCCTTCTCGTATGGAAAGGTTTGCTAGGGAGTTTTTGAAAACGATCTGCTCGCCGATAAAAGGAGGGAAATTCCAAGTGACTCAACAAGCAACTCGGATGCATCGGAATGTTGTTGCTATCCATCCTTTTAAAAAAAAGAACAATGAGGTGGGGGAGGTGCTAGTCAATGTTGTTATTTTACGTCATGGAGAAAAATCTACACTCTCTATAGGAGCTCCTCCTTCTACCCAGAGCCAATTGCCAGACTCTTTTGTTCGTGTCAATAATGAGGGAATTTTTACTCATATATATGAGTCAGGTCTTTGGGGTAAAAACACTAACGGCAAAGGCCACTCGGGCCTGGGTTCTATTCTAAAGAATGTAAAAGCTTACGTTTTTTACTTAGAAGAATTTCTGAAAAAAGAAGGTATTCGTTCTGTTGTTGATCTTGGTTGTGGTGACTGGAGCTTTTCTCAGTATCTCAATTGGAATGATATTGAATACACTGGGATCGATGTTGTGAAACAGGTGATTAAAGAGAACCAGAAACGCTTCTCTGCTTCTAATATCCGTTTTATGCATGCTGACGGGAGTAAGAGGGCTCTTCCGAGCGCTGATCTATTGATCTGTAAAGACGTCTTACAACATCTCCCAAACCAAGAGATAGCCCTCATTTTGAAAGAGTGCGCAAAATTCAAGTATTGCTTGTTTACAAATGATGCCCCCGAGGTAGCTACAGACAGCAATCAAGAGACCTATCGAGGGGGGTGGAGGCCGCTGGATTTAACTCAGCCCCCATTCTCCCTCAAAGGAAAGAAGGTGTTGGACTATGTGGCACACGGATCTAGAAAAATGGCTCTCCTTGTTCAGGCCTAGCATGTTGTAAAATGTGGGGCCTATTTTAGAAGAGGGTCGAAGTTGCTGATTAGCTGTAGGGGAAGAAGCTAATAGTAGCAGAGGGATTGCAAGTTTGCGCGTGTTGTTGTTCTTGTCGAAAAAATCACAATAGGTAAAGACGGAATCTAGGACGTATTATGTGGCCTCAGATAAGGTACTAGAAATTTCAAATCTGGGGTTAACCCCCCAGATAGGCCTTAAACTTAGAGATCTCCAGAAAGAGGTAGGCCGGTTCGGAAGAAGGGGTCCTCCTGAAAAAATAAAGGAATTGATCAAAACGCTCTGCGGCATAAAGCCTCTCAAGCTATCTGAAATAGGAGAGCTGTTGAGGCGTAATCCTAAGTACTTACGTGATCGGTATTTAATGCCTATGCTGGAAGCTGGAGAACTGGAGCACAAGTATACTGAGAATCCAGCGCATCCACAGCAGGCCTATATAACAAAAGAAAAAGTGTGAAATCACTAGCTCCTATAGTGAAGGTAGAGCCCTTTTTCTCTGCTCAATCGAAAAGAAAATCCAAATCTTTCTTGAGGTAGGAGAGGTTAAGGATGTGCCCTGTGGGGAGCTCTCGGTAAAGGAGGGTTTGGTTGAGAGTCCATCCATTTTCAAGGAGTTGGTTTTTCAAGGCGCGGACTGCTGCAAGGTGCCATTTGTCCTCTTGCCCGATTTCTAAAACGGCCTTGTGTCGATTTTTCAAAGAGATGTCGATTTCTGTAGCGCCGCCCCCTTGGATCCAGTAGCCAACAAAAGGAGCTTTGCCTTTGAGAAGGAGTGAGGCGGCAAAGTAGCCTCCATTGGAAAATCCTCCTAGGACGAATTGTTCGATCCCATATTTTTTTTGGAGCAGGGTGAGCAGATGAGAGAGATAATGGAGGTTTTCTTTTGAACATTCAGGGCCCCAGCCGATGGCGTTGGGTTGCGCGGGAAAGGTTTCTTTTAAGCCTTCTGGGAAGATAAGGAGAAGATCCTGACCCGATAGAAGGGAAAGCATTTCTTCTTGGACTGCTGTGTCTTGCTGTTGGGTCTGTTTTAGTCCATGGAGAAAAATAAATCCTCGCTTGAACAATTTTCCTTTTTTACAGGGAGCAAGGGTATAGGTTCTTTGGAGGTTTTCTACTTGTAGGGTGGCGGCTTGCACTTGGAGGGAGAAGGCAAGAAAAAGAAGAAGAATTCTGTACATATTTAACGAAATATTTTCCAGTAGATGTCGTGAATGGCATCTTTGATCGCTTTTTTCTGTTCTTCGTAGCCTCTTTCCGGATCGATAACTTGGTTACACTTCAGCCATTCTTTGATGAGTATTGCTTCCTTGATGGCAACGGGGGAGTGATGGGGGCTTTTTCGAAAGGCTTTCATACTTACAGGGTCTCTTTCTTTCTTCCTTTGTAAGAGGATAGATTCTCTTTTGTTGTAGGAGCCTTTGTTATTTCCAAAGCAAGCGTAAGGGTAGAAGCCTCCATCTTCGTTTGCTTTGAAGGCTTGTCTATAGGTGATTCTTTCTTTGGAGATAAGGTCAAGGGTCATGACCCCCGTGATGAGTGCTGCATTAAGCCCTGACGCTTCTACTCCAAACATTAGGGCATTGAGGTAGTCGAGGAACTGGATGATTTCTTTTCTTTGAGTCTTAGGGATATGGGCTAAAATATGGGATCGATCAGAAATCCGTCCTGTAATAGCACGTATTTGGAGCTTTGCTATTTCAGAGTCAGACAAGCGGAAAGTTTTACTGATATAGGAGAGGACGCGAGTGATTTGATTATAGGAGAGGTCTGTTTTAGGCTTGGAGAGAGTGAACTTTCCATCTTTTTTAACCCAAGCTTGCGTTACTTTACACCTGCCTATAGAAAACCCTTCTGGGATGTGGAGGCGGTGGTTTTCTAAACGAAAGAATAGTCCATTATCATGAATCATTACGGCTGAGAATTTTTGTTCTTTAGGGTAGAGAAAATAGTTCTTTACTTCCTCGCTTGGCATCATTCCCTTCCATCCACCCAAAGACATGAGCCAATCTTTGGAGGCGCGAATGAATACTTTTCCTTCGTATTCTCTAGGAAAATGAATAATAGGACCTCCAATATCTTTTTCATATTCGCAGGCGATATTGATAACTTCATCGTAGAGATCTTGCACTTCATCATGAACGATTTCAATTAGCTCGCTCCCTTTGATGTTCTTCTGCTTTCCTGACTCCTCTGTGCATCGAATGGTCATCGGAGCGGGGGATATAGGATCTCTTTTTTGGAAAAATATGGGTTCGCTGCCGGAACAAGTGAACTCGCTATCTGAATTGCCACAAGCTCGATCAGAAAAGGGACTAGGGGAGCGAAAAGGACTTGGGGGTCTTATAAGGCTAAGACTATTCCTCCGGAGAAACTGGTCGACTTTCCCTTTGGCTACGGAGGGAAGTTGTTCGTAGGTCCAGTCTTGTATGGAGAGAGATCTCAAGCTACAGCTGGCTTTCTTTTCATCCTCTCTATAGAGACTTGCAACGACGTGATCTTCGATTCGATGAAACTCCAAGCGGGATTTGTTTGTAAGAGGGTTGTAGCCGAGAAGGGTGCTTCTTCTTTCTTGAGGAATAGGAAATAACATTTTTGTTACCAAATTAAATTTTTTCGAGAAAGAGGATACCAAAGAAGAAGAGTTATCGGCAAGTGACTACCTTTCGGAAGATATCTGGATCTACATTTGTTCCTTTAAAAATAATCTCGCAAGATTCGGGATATGTTTTTATATGGTTTTCTACTGAGGTTGACAGATCTATCACTTTTTTAAAGTTCTTAGATTTATTGGGGCCTTTTAGCTTGCAAACTACATCAACAGTATAGGTTTCTTGGTTATCAGTGTCTAAATGATTAGAGCGAAAAAAGGTGTTTATGGAGGCTTGGATCTCCATTTTCTTTAGGGTTGCGGTGAGTCCCAAAGCAAACGTTGTGGGAGATATGGGAAGTAGGGTTTCTACGCCAAATACGTTGGCACGGATCAGATAGCGCCGTATTTGATAGGGAGATACTGAGGTCATTTTTGATATAACAGACTGAATGTCTACCGCAGGTGTGAATGGAAATCTCGGAGTTTGAGCAAAGTATCCCTGAATCCCACTTTTGAATGATAGTTCAACCCATACCCGTTTATAAAGAGAGTGGGAAAGGACTTTGCCTTTTTGATCAAAGAACTCGGGAAATCGTCTGGCATTTGTTGAAACGACGTTCCGATAAGAAAGTCCCAACTGCTCCCCTTTTTCAATGGGATATAGAGTGAGCAGAACAAGAAGGGGTTGGCCTTGAACAATTCGTTTTTTTACTCGGACATTACGCACAGCAATTTGAGGCCTGACAGATGAAGTACTAAAAATACAATCGTCTAACTCGGTGTCATACTCACTTGCAGCAGTAGTTTTTGCAGCTTGCTCAAACTCTTTCCTTCGTCGAATGGTTGTTAATGCAATGCTTTGTGCGGATACCGGTGTGCCATCTTGGGCAAGCTTTTTAACATTGTAGTCGACATCCAGAAGGCGAGATAACACTTCTTTTCTTCGCTTTTCACCATCTTTGGGAAGGTGTTGCAAAAATCGTGCAATTCCTCCTCGTTGCAAGCTTGAAACGGCAAGAGAACATTCTGATTGACCGGTGTCAAGGCCTAGGCCAAAAGCGTAGGAGTCATGAGTCTGATAAGGACCCATATCCCCTGAATAGAGGGCAATAGCGGTATTTCGTGGGATGTCTTTGGTAGCAAAGACTCCGTATCCAACAACATCAGAGATCCTGCTAATTACAAAATCAGCAAAAGGATTTTGTAATCGGTCTAGGACTTTAGCAGTAAATCGCGGGCTTGCCTCAATTTGTCTTCCTCTGCTTACTTTGTGGTCATAGGCTCTCCAATTTTGTAAGATTGCCTGGACATCATTCTCACTTCCCCAAATCGCTTCGGAGAACTCACACCCAAACAGTTCTTTGAATGCGGCAGGAGTAATTTTTTGTATGGTTCCGCCGAGCCGTGGAGGCTTATCAGAAACCGGGATGGCTGTTAGATGATTTGTGGGGAGTAAAGGTCTTAGTGTACTCATTTTTCCTCCTGAATAGGCTGTGATATTTTTTCTATAACCATCAAAAATCGAAGCGGGCTTTGAGGAAGAAGCCTTGGATACCGAGGTCTCCTTGGTTGGCAACGTACTTGGCTTCCATTGTATCGTCTACAAAGAGGAGGAACTGGTTTTGTCCGGGATGCCAGTGGTGTTCCCAACCGAGATCAAAGCCGATGTGGTAGCAGCAGTCGCAAGAGATCCAATCGAAGCGCAAGCCTAGTTGCATGTCGATGATGGAGGTGCCTACGTGATAGAAGCTGTTTGCTTTGAAGGGGGGAAGGGGATCGCCTGGATCTCCTTTTTCTAAGTGCTTGATGCTATAGTATCCGTAGAGGAGACTGGCGGAGTAGTTGGAGAAGAGGCTCCATCCACCACAAAACCCCCACTGAGTGTTGAGCCCGCCTCGGATGCCAATGCCCCAGAATCGGTTGCTTTGAAATACGTCGTGGAAGTTATCGAGTTCAGAGCCAAAGGCTCCTAGTCCGCTGTTGCGGACATCCCAGTCTTGGTCGACCCACGCAGAGCGAAGCCCTGCAAAGGGACGTAATGAGAGGTAATTACTTACGTAGAATTCTCGACCATTTTCTAGATCCAAGATGTTATAGTTCATGTCCCACTTGGAGCGGATATTTTGTGCAGCAGGATTGAGATTTGAGTTGGGATGTTGGATCCGAGGGAAGAGAGCATCGTCTTTTGTAGCGGAGGTGTTTTTGCTCGCATTAGTTTTCCAGCGGGTCCATTGAAGGAGGATATCCCATGCATCGTGTGTGGTATTGAGTCCCAAGCCTAGGCGTACTCCCCAGTCCCAGACGAAGTTGAGATTTTGTACTTGGCTTTTTCCTTTTGAGTTGAATTGGTCAGCCTTTATTGCGATCCCCGTTCCATTCACGTGTGCTTGCCAGATTAAGGGATCGACGTTGAAATAGAAGCCCCAACATTCGGCTGGGTAAGGGCGAGCAGGTGGGGTGATTGCAGAGCAAGGGGAAGCACACGAGTGGGGCTCTGCAGAGATACAAGAGATGATAAGCAGAGAGAGGGCTGTTGTAAGATGTTTGTTCACGTACGCATCTCCATAGAAAAACGGGCCGGATGTTACTTGTAAGTAAGTAATTTTTCAAGATGCGTTGAGATCTCTTTTACCATCGCCTCTTCTTTCAAGGCGGTAAGCGTCACTGTTTTACAATTAGGTGAGCATCTTTAAAAGCGTCTTTTATTTATTTCTATTTTTGGCGTTATGCCAGACTGATTGGGCCGAATTCTTCATTTGTGAAAAATCTTGTTTCCTCATCAAAGGCAGGCTCTATGCCGGCATAATAATTGAGGGATCCATATTTCACCGAAAAATCTTTTGAAAACGTAAATAGAGCTTCGGTCAAATTGGGTGTTTTAGGAATGATTGTGTCCAAGTCGAATATAAAACAAACAGAAATTACTTTTGATCTTCTGATGATATTAACGGAGGGACATGGGACATAGAATGAATTGGTTTCTATTTTTTTGAAGTTCATAAAGAGATCAAAATCTCCTCCGACCTCACTTTTGAGGTCAAGAGGAAGCGCTTTGTCGGCGATTGTTGTTTTTTCTGATGAAAACCGACAATGGATCAGATCTTTTTTAGGTACGTAAGGATCCTCCAGCAGACGAGTCAATATTTCGAAAGGGATATTTTCGAATACAATTTCGATTAAATCACTCATTAGTCAATAAATCCTTTAAATGAATAGTCGGTATTTAAACGGATTCCTCTGCCATCTTATTATCCCAAGGCATTGCGTAAATCTTTAATAATATTTTCAGTTGCAGCCCGATCTCCTAGTCTTAGAGTAGGATTATTTGCTACCTAACCTTGCAAGTTTTTTTGCAATAATTTGAGTTTGTTGCCTGTTACCAGACAACCCCATATGCTCTATTTCAACCCACCATAAGTAGTTGAAAATCTCATGTTCCGATTTTTCAGAAGCAAGCAACTCGTATATTGGGGGAATATAAGCATCATATTCATCCTGTGCTTCTGGAATATCGTTAATACCTATTGGATCCCAGTCCTTCAAAAGAATGCTATTGATTTTGCTATACAACGAGCGTACATTGCCGAATTTTTTGTTCATTTAGGTGCTCCTGGAGTTATTGTCACAACTCGCCTTGTCTCAGAGTTTACGATAACTCGAACATTATTGGCTGAGTCATAATAACCATCGGATGAGCGAGAGAATCGAGGATGTACTCGCGTTGCGAACCATCAATTTGCTGCTTCGAGAGCAAACGGACTAAGCTGAACAACCTGGGTAGTCTTGGCACCTATGATCAAATCTAATCCGTTGCAGCTAATCCGCATCGCAATTTTCCTCAGTTTTTCCATCATTCTTTCGTCCATCGAAATACTTTTGCAATTTTTCTTTCGTTTCTAGGATCTTAAATCTTATATCTTTCTCCGTGGAAAAAACACCGGGATATTCTTCATGATCTCTCTTAAATTCAGAAAATCTACCTGTAATTCTTGATAGTTCAGAAAATGCACGATTTTCGTCCTCTGTTAACGTAGCGTGATTTAGATCCACATCATACGAAGGTACAAAATTGTCACAAAAGGTTGACTCATTAATTTCACCAGATAAACACATCTCCATGAGTTGGTAAAGTCTTCGTTTGTCTGTTTTTTCGTACATACTTACTTAGGGGGTGAGATTTTTTTCAATGGCCCCATTGGCTCAGGACTGTATTGAAAATGTAATATTTTGTTGCTTGCCTTATCATAGAGGAAACACTGAACAACTCCCAAAAATGAAATTTTTGCTATGATGAGCCCCTCAATCAGGAGGGTTTTATGTCACAGCTAAGCTTCGCATCTCTAACAGCCAAAAAGAAAACTCCATTGAGGAGAGATCAGTTTCTAGAAG
>JAJFME010000017.1 GCA_021772375.1 Chlamydiota bacterium
GCAGGGGGAGAGCCCTTTTCTTTCTTTTTTATGAGATGTCCACTGTTGAAGTACTCAGACTCAAGACCTATGGCTCCCTATCAAAAGAGGACACTTTAACTTTGCAGAAAGAGGAGGACATTTTAACTTTGCGTTGACAGCGTAACTTAGAGAGCCTCATCAGCAAACTGTGCCCTCGCAAGGGAAATCACGTTGCATAACAACCCTTTCATGATGACAACATACAGAATGAGATCGGACTGCTGAGTAGTGAACAGAATAAACAGTTGGAGAGCAATTCCCAGTATGTAGCTTGCGTTTCTTGAGAGGTAGTAGTTTGTAGAGCAAAACTTGGAACGGAGCAGAAAGGAATCTACAGCCCAGAATCATGTAGAAATTCAGAGGATTCCACCCAGCCTTTAGTGCTGTAAGAAGAAGGATGGTGTCAAACAAGAATTCAGAGAAATATGCGGCCCCAAAATAATTCTTTTCTTTCAGACGAAATAGCTGCTTTGGAGTAAATTTGGTAGTCGTTCTATTTTTCAATATCCCCCAGAAGATGTACTCGCTGAGCACAAGAGAGCCTAGATAGGTTGGGATAAGGAAAGCTAATGGTGCTGGTCTCTGAGTGAAAAATAGAAAAGCGAGAAAAAGTAAATGAGGAAAAAGCCCTATCGAAGATGCAGCTCCACTCAAAAATGAGGTTCTTAGATAAAATTCGTAAGAATTCAATGAGCTGTTATCCATAATCTATACTTCCGGTACTAGAATTTCCTTCAGCGGGTAGCAAGAATATGAATTTGTCAATTCGGTAGGGGCACTGCTTAAGGCTAGAAAAGTTGGACAGGGGTTGGACAAAATCAAACTCTCTTTCACTAGCCTAGACACCATTTCATAGCTAAGTCATTGTGTTTTAAATATGCTCGGAGAGGGACTCGAACCCTCACGGACCAAGGTCCAAGGGATTTTAAGTCCCTTGTGTCTACCATTTCACCATCCGAGCGAAAAAAGAGATCTCAATTCTACTGAGAAATGAGGTTATGAGTCACCTAATTTTTCTGTTTTGGATTTTTTCTTCTGAAATAGAACGCAGTTTTTCCCTAACGACTGTTCTTTAATCCAGGTGCAGTTATTCATAAGAAATGCAGTTGCTAAGACTCTGTCTGGAATATCTGCATCATTTAGCCAAATGTAGCCCCCTTCTTTTACTTTGGGTAAATAGAGCTGTACATCTTCAAGGCTTCCTTGTTCAGATATGTTACCGTCTACATAAAGCATATCTATCGATCCATCGGCAAAACTCTTAAGAGCCTCACTAGAACGCTTACGAATAGGCAGGCAATAATTACCGAGATCTTTAGTAGATATCAGCTTGCAGAATCCCTGATAGATCTCTTCTAGATTCACTGCTTTCCACCACTGAATGACCTCTGACACTTCTACTCTTTCTATGGCAGCCTCATTATCCCACGCATCGATGGCATAGACCGTTCCTTTTTTTAGAAAGCTTAGGGATTTAGCGATTGGATAAGTAACAGATCCCCCTAAAACACCAATTTCCACGCAAGTTTTAGGCTTTTCTTTGTAGATGAATTCCATAAGTTTTTCTGCTTTTTCCAGACTACACCATCCGTAAATCTGAGGCTGTTCATCCAGTGTGTCTTTCTTGTATTTCTCCCAGGCTTCTTTCTGCCCAAACAAGTTGGAAGCCGTGTCTGAAGCAGACATGGAAAATGGAACAACTCCTATTAGATCTGATGTCAAGCTAAACAGCTTAATATCTGGAATCATGGAAAGCTCACAATCATAGGCAAGAAAAATACCGTGCTTCTTTTCAAAATCTAAGATTTTTTTCATCCCTGAACGTCGAACAATCATGGAGTGCGTATGGAAACGACTGCCAATTTTCATGAAATTCTGCCCTAGAGCACTTCGTTCATAGCGAGCTTCCGAGGACAGCTGAAAATCTGGCCTCCAAAAATGGCATTCCCGGTAGACATCTATTCCGTATAAGTCGAGCCCTGTATATAGAACATCCCATCCCTCTTTCCCAACTAAACCATTTAGCTCTTGAATGAGACTACCTAGGAGATGGGGATCTTTTTTCACAATGAAGTCATCCTCAAGGATCCAAATTGTCTCATAACCCGAATCATATGCATCTTGTAAAATAGAAAGATGACTCAGAGAACATCCAATCGCACCTGGTGACATTGTTGAATAAAAGAAGGATTTCCCATAAGAATCTTCTTTAAGAAAATCCCACTCTCGCCTCCCCTTTCCCTCTGGGGAAAAAAAAGCAACCCATCGACCTCCGACCATGCCAGGAGAGAATTTCAAACTAGTTTCACTGAATGCTTCAAATGGCAGATCCCAGCCATAAATAGCTGGAAAGCGATGAGGAACTATTCCATAAGGACTTAGCTGAGACAGCGATTTCTCTAGTTTTTCTGGACGCTGATCCAGATTGATCAAATAAATAAAATCGATGTTTTTGATGGAGGACTTGTCTGTCTTTTTCTCAGGCACTTTTCTGAAGTGATCGACAAAGTCTGCGTGGCACAAACATGCCGAGAAAATTGCCAGAATAAAAAATATTGGGCTCACGCTTTGTTTTTAGCCTGCAACTTGTTTTCGAAATACCATGACCGTATTTTTGAACCAGAACAAATGAGAGTTTTTTCTCAATTTCTGCTCAGCTTCTACATCATTGATATATCCATAATCTGACATAATGGATTTGATGTATGCATTGTTTTGCTCGTTAAAATGACCGTAGCCACCTTGGCCCTTTACTGCCCAGCTTAAAACAATCCCTTGCGCATTGTGTTCGTGCAAGTTTTCTATAAAAGCTTGCTCGTATTTCTTAGGGATGTGCTCTCCCACTTCTAAAGACAGTACCCAATCATAGGTTTTACCTAAGTCAACTGACTGGCTTAAGTCAGCTACCTGACCCAACCCCTTTGTAAGCTCAGGAGTATCGGGGTTACCATCATATCCATCACACTGAATTTGCCGATCGTTGATAAGTTTTACATAGTAGCCGAGGCCACAACCAAAGTCTGCAACGCTAAGAGCCCCCTCTTCTTGAAAAAATTGAGCAAGAGCATTTGCTAATAGAGGATCAAATGCATGCTGATTTTCTGTCTTATCTCCATACCAGTAGCCATGTGGATGAACGTCAACACCATAACAGGTAGATGCAAATAAAACGAAAAATGTCGCTAAAAGGGACTTTTTAAAGACAGAGATCATACCGGTACTCCTCACCTGAAAACTAATTTGAATCCTAACATAGCGCCCCTATTTTGATCGAATTTTTTCACAAAAAAGCCACCTTCCCTTAGAGAAGGCGGCTTAAAGGAGTAACAATTAACAATTCGATTACCAAGTCTTTCCAAAAAAGGAGAATTTTCCTTTTTCTTCTTCAGCAGAAAAAGAAGTGCTAGAAACAGCCTCACCTGTAAGCTCCGTTGCAACTCGTTGCATCTCGCTTCCTCTTTCTTCCTCAGGAGAAGTTATTGGTTCTTCCGCAGGTAGCTTTTCTTCCGCCACAGGCTCTACCTTTTTCTTTCTTCGGCCTCTTTTAGGCTTTTCTGCAGATTTCGGTTCCGCTGTAGCTTTAGGCTTTGCTTCCGCCACAGACTCCGAAGAAACGGTAGCTTCTGCCACAGGCTCCGATGGGATCTTAACTTCACCCTCCTCTTCGAGAAGCTGTTTCGGCAGCTTGTCTGCAATGAGATGAGAAGGAGGAGGAATAAGTGGTCTAGGAGGTACAGATGGGGTTTGATCTTCATCTTTTACCTTGCCTTCTTCAGCGAGGGCTCCTTCAACCTTTACTTCCGATTCCTTCTCTTCTTCGCTACCAGAACGACGTCTACGATGACGTTTGCGCTCCCGTTTTTTCTCTAGCTGCTGATCAACAGCTGCAGGAGCTTGCTTTTCTGTTGCTTTCTCTTTTCCAGCTTTAACGCCAGCTTCACGACCACCACCAATTTTGATGGATCGCTCAAAACTTGCATTTTTTAGAACGACTCGAGTTTCCTTGGCCTCGACTACTTCATAATCTGAGACAGGAACAAGGAAGGATTTGGGTCTCTCTAACGAGCGGAAAAAAAAAGAGTTTCCGAACGACACCACTTCGATGGCATCAACGGCATACTCTTCACGGTCACTCCCTTTGCTGTTGCGCAAAATAAGCTTATACCCCTCTTTAGGGGTAATAACCGTTTCTATGATAGGTTCTCTAGTATAGTTCACGAATATATCCAGGTTTTTATTGTTTTTAGGAGATACTGAACAGGCGCTTTGTCAGAAATTCGGTAAAGCAATTATTCAGTACTTCCTTCTTTAGATTCCATGTATTTCACTAGGTCGACAATTCTATTGGCATAACCCATTTCATTGTCATACCAGGCAATTAATTTGTAAAAACGGCTATTAAGGGCTATACCTGCCCCTTCATCAAAGATGCAGGAGTAGTGGCTACCAATGAAATCTGTAGAAACAACAGGTTCATCCGTATACTGAATGACACCTTTCATGGAACCCTCTGAAGCCGTTTTCATCGCATTACAAATTTCTTCGTAGGAAGTGTCTTTTGCAACACGTACTGTTAAATCCACAACTGAAACATCAACTGTAGGAACGCGTAAAGCCATACCAGTGAGCTTTCCCTGTACTTCTGGAATCGCAAGAGCAACAGCTTTAGCAGCTCCAGTAGATGCAGGGATAATATTGATACTGGCAGACCTTCCCGCGCGGAAGTCTTTTTTCGAAGGACCATCAACGGTTGGCTGTGTCGCTGTCATAGCGTGCACCGTCGTCATTAGCCCTTCTTCGATCCCGAAGTTATCGAGGACAACCTTTGTCATTGGAGCTAAGCAATTAGTTGTGCAGGAAGCATTTGAAACAATGAACTGGGTTTTAGGATCATATTTTTCATGGTTTACTCCCATGACGAAGGTAGGAACATCCCCTTTTGCTGGTGCAGAAATAACAACTCGTTTTGCTCCAGCTTGTAAATGTTTTTCAGCTCCTTCCTGAGTGGCAAATAAGCCTGTTGACTCAATAACATAGTCAACATTTAGATCTTTCCAAGGAAGATTCGCTGGATCTCTTTCTGATAACACCTCTACTTTATTCTCGTTAACGATAAGGCTATTTCCCTCTGCACGAACGTCAAAGTTCGCTTGCTGATGTACGGAGTCATACTTAAGCAAATAAGCTAGGTTCTCTGCTGGGACAAGGTCATTGATTGCGACGATCTCTATATTTTTGTGTGTTTCTGTAATAATTCGAAAAACAAGACGTCCAATTCGTCCAAATCCATTAATTCCTATGCGTATTGCCATGAAATTTTCCTCCTATTAGTTGAGGGCATGTGAGGTGCCAAACAACATAAGTTTATCATAAATTTTGAGAAAAGTAAAGCACTAGCCGTTACCAAAAAAAAAGCCCCACAGAAGGAACTCCTTCTCGTAGGGCTAAAAAAAATACAGGGTAAGAGCTACTTACTCAGGAAGGTATTCAATGATACATTTGGCACTATTGTCGCCTCTTCTAAGAGCGCCTGTTTTAACAAGGCGTGTATAACCTCCGTTTCTTTGAGCAAAACGCGGCCCAAGCTCTGCAAATAGCTTGCGAACTACTTTACGATCTCCATTATACGCTGAGGTATCTCCCGCCTTTGCAGCACGTGCTTCTTTAGGAGTCAGTGTATTAAAACGGATCATAAGCTCGCCAATCGCCTGGCGTCTGCTAGCTAGGCTATTCTTTTTGGCAAGAGTAACCATTTTATCTGCGTAGCTACGTAGAAGTTTAGCCTTTGTTTCGCTTGTCACGATACGCTCATGCTCGATCAAAGACTTGAGCATATTTGCCATCAAGCCTCTTCTATGGCCTGAGTTGCGACCAAGTTTGAATGTTTTTTTGCGGTGTCTCATATTTCTAGTCCTGCTTTTTCGCTAAGGTATGCATCAACAGTTTCTTTTACATTGTCGCGAGTGATGCCAAATTTAGTTAAATCCATTCCAAGGTAAAGCCCCATTTCTTCAAGCTTTGCCTTAATCTCATTTAGAGATTTCTTTCCAAAGTTCCGGAATTTCAACATCTCTGGCTCTGGCATTATAACGAGCTCAGCAATCGTGCTGATATCTGCACCCGAGAGGCAATTGGTTGATCGAACAGAAAGCTCTATTTCATTAATCTTCAAGACCAATTTCTGCATAAGAGCATCTTTATCGGTGTCATTATCTTCTTCACCTTCATCAAATGTCACCTGCTCCGCTTTGATCTCTTGGAAGATATCAAAGTGATGAATACCCAATTTCGTAGAAAAGGCCAAAGCTTCTTCTGGAGTGATCCGACCATCTGTTGTAACCTCTAGGACTAGCTTATCGAAATCGGTAACCTGCCCAACACGAGTGTTTTCAACAAAGTAGTTCACGAGGCGTACTGGTGAGAAAATAGAATCAATTACAATCTCATCAACAACTGTGTCAAAATCATGACGCTCAGAAGGGACATATCCACGACCAATTGCAACTTTAATTTCCAGACGTCTAGTCATCGGCTTTGTTACATGGAAAATAACAAGATCAGGGTTAACAACCTCAAACTCACTTTTTCCAATGAACTCTGCTAGAGTTATTGCGTACTGTCCATTATTCTTATCAAGCTGATCAGCTGTAATTTCAAGAGTATTGATAATCGAACGAGGACGACGAGATCCAGCATCATCTGTTGTAAGGTGCTTACGAAGCAGAGCTTCCTTCAGATTAAGAACAACGTGAGTCATATCTTCGATGATCCCTTCAACAGCCATATACTCGTGAGGCACTCCTTCAATACGAACTGAAACGATAGCGGGAGCTTCCAGCGAACTTAACATGATTCTGCGCAGTGCATTCCCCATGGTATGTCCAAAGCCTCGCTCAAAAGGTTCTGCAACAAAACGCGCAAACTTCCCGTCTTTTGAAGATTCCGCTAAGGAAATTTTGTTGGGCAACTCAAACTTGCCATATCTCACTGCCATAATGTTTTTCTCCTATTATATAAACCTTAGTATTGGACTAGACACGTCGTCTTTTTCTTGGACGGCAGCCGTTGTGAGGAACTGGTGTCTTATCGCGAATAAGAGTAATGATAAGTCCAGCACTTTGTAAACCACGAACAGCAGACTCTCTCCCTGCACCGGGTCCTTTAAGATTCACTTCAACTTCTTTCATGCCTAATGCCATTGCAGCTTTAGCTGCATCTTGAGCCGCTACTGTTGCAGCAAAAGCGGAAGATTTCCTTGATCCAGAAAAATTCGCTTTCCCGCCAGAACCCCAAGAAACCACATTCCCCATAAGGTCTGTGATACTGATGATTGTGTTATTGAATGTTGCGCTTACATGCGCAACCCCACTAGGAACACTTCGTTGCTGTTTCTTACGAGCACGAGCAGGTCCTTTTTTAATAGCAGCCTTCTTTTGCGTATCTTGCTTAGCCAATGATTACTCCTTCAGGTTTACGCAGGTTTTTTCTTTCCAGCTATAGTTCTTTTCTTTCCTTTTCGCGTACGGGCATTACAACGAGTGCGTTGACCGCGAACAGGAAGTCCCACTCTATGACGCATTCCGCGATAAGCCTGAATGCTGATTAAGCGTTTGATATTGTTTTGCACTTGACGGCGCAAATCCCCTTCTACTGTGTATTCCGCCTGTAAAATGGAGTTAATGCGACCGATATCTTCTTCTGTTAACTGTTGAGCTCGCATACTTGGGTCTAGAGCAAGCTTTTCAACAAGTTCTTCCGCCAGTTTCGGTCCTATCCCATGAATATAGGTCAAGCTGATGATCAGGCGCTTTTTTCCGGGGATATCTATTCCAATGACTCGTGGCATTTAGGTGTTCCTTTGTTCTTTAATGCGTAAAATTTATCACAAGATTCGTTTAAGCACAAGTAGACGAAAATATTTACTTAACGTCTCCGCGATTTTCCTTTTTTCATGAATCCCTCATAACGCTTCATAAGCATGTGAGATTCTATCTGTTTGGATGTGTCAAGCACGACTCCAACTAAAATCAAGAGGGAAGTTCCCCCGAAAAAATAACTAATACTAGGATCTATTTGGAGTAATTTTCCAATAATTGATGGAAGGACAGCAATCGAAGCTAGAAAAATAGCTCCCGCGAAGGTAATACGCCCCATAGTGGATTCAAGAAATTCATGGGTTGGTCTGCCTTGGCGGATTCCTGGGATAAAAGCCCCGTTTTTCTTCATATCAGAGGCGATTTGCTCTGGATGAAATTGGGTTGCAGTCCAAAAGTAAGTGAAGAATATGATCAGAAGAACAAAAAGAACGGAATGTACACCGCTTCCTGGAGCTAACCACTTTCCTATACTTCCTATCCAACTTCCTTGACCTGCCAACTGGGCAATAGTAGCTGGGAACATAAGTGCTGTTGAAGCGAAGATCACAGGGATAACACCAGCATAGTTCACTTTTAGAGGGATATAGGCACGCCCACCCTGCACTTCCCGTCTTCCGACAACACGTCTAGCAT
Organism: Chlamydiota bacterium; assembly: GCA_021772375.1. Taxonomy (GTDB): domain Bacteria; phylum Chlamydiota; class Chlamydiia; order Chlamydiales; family Rhabdochlamydiaceae; genus Sacchariniichlamydia. The sequence continues at coordinate 8,532 of JAJFME010000017.1, forward strand.
ATTGCAGAGGAATTTTGCGTTGTCCCTGGATAATGAGAATTGTTCCAACAACAATGAAAACAAATAATGCTAATAGCACCAGAACAGAAGCAAAAGAAAGTTGACCTGCTTCCTGGGAATCAAGATTTAATTTTCTGCCAATAGCTCCAATTGTGGAGGGCAGTGAAGAGAGAATTCCAATAGTAATGATTAAGCTGATCCCATTCCCAACACCTCTTTCAGAAATCTGCTCTCCAATCCACATAAGTAGCATGGTTCCAGCGGTCATCGTGAAAATTACTATCAGGTAAAACAGCCAAGGAAGACCAAAAAGAGTTGGAGTCAGGATTTGACTGACAATAATCCCTGGATGACTAGCATTCAGGCTTAATGCAAAGCGAGCAAATAGAATTGCTTGAAAAGAGGATAGTAGAACAGTAAGACTCCGAGTCCATTTACCAAGTTTACGCCGCCCGGCATCCGGGTTTTCTTTAATTTCTCTCTGGAGAGAAGGAATCACCGCTGTAGCGATCTGCATCATGATAGAGGAGGAGATGTAAGGCATTACACCCAGTGCAATCACGGTCATCTGCGCGAAAGCTCCACCAGAAAACACGTCCATTAATTGGAAGAGGTTTTGACTACCTCCTGTTGCCTTGCGGAAAAGTTCTACAGCAAGATCTCCATTAATTCCAGGTACAGGAACATAGGCGCCGATGCGACAAATCACGAGCATAAGAAGAGTGAAAGCTATCTTCTTCCTCAACTCAACAACTGAAAAAATTCGCATCAACCCGCTAATCATTTAGATTCTTTCCCCAATGGAATTTCTTTAAATGTAACGGATCCTTTTTCGAGCTTTTCTTTAGCTGTCTGTGAGAAACGATGAGCTTCAATAGAGACTTTTTTCTTCAGCTCGCCTTCACCTAGAATCTTAATTCCTCCAGGAAGTTCCCGAGGAGCAAGTCCTTTTGCTCTTAAGGTTTCAAAGTTCACTACCTCACCATCTTCGTAAAGAGCGTCTATTCGACCCAAGTTGATTGAAAGAACAGCTTTTAAGAAACGGCCTCTTGTAAATCCTCTAGTAGGTAATTTACGGAAAAGAGGAAGTTGTCCTCCTTCCTGCCCAAATCGAGCTTTGTAGCCAGAGCGGGCTTTACTTCCTTTAGAACCTCTGCAAGAAGTTTTTCCACGCTGTGAACCAGGTCCACGTCCAACACGCTGGACTTTCTTTTTAGGGCGATTTGAATTTGTTAAGTTGGCTAGATTTATCATGCTATGCCTCTACTTGCTAAGCTCTCTTTGCGATTTCTCAATTTCTCTAGTGCTTTAAACGTTGCTCTGGCTTGATTCAGTGGATTATTAGATCCTAGACTCTTAGCTACAACGTTTTTCAATCCACCCATCTCAAGGACAGAGCGAACTTTAGAACCAGCAACAACCCCTGTTCCCTGTGGTGCAGGCTTGAGCAAAATTTTTGCGCCATCCCAATCAACCATGACCTCATGAGGAATGGTAGAGTCTTCCATCTCAAATGTAAGAACGTTTTTGCGAGCCGCTTCAGTGCCTTTGCGAATTGCATCGGATACTTCGTTAGCTTTTGCAAACCCAAGACCTACATGTCCTTCTCCGTCTCCTACAAGAACAAGAGCGGAAAAACTGAATTTCCTTCCCCCTTTTACCACCTTAGAGCAGCGGTTAATGTAGACGACCTTTTCTTCAAACTCAGTGCCAATATCATCAGCATGGGAGTAGCGTTTTCTTTCTGCCATGTTCTTTCCTTAAAACTTTAATCCTTCTTCACGAGCTGCATTTGCTAGCTCTGCGATGACTCCGTGGTATTTATAATGGCCACGATCAAACACGACCGTCTCAACTTTTTTCTTTTTCGCCGCGGCGGCGATAAGCTTTCCAATCTCTCTTGCAGCTTCCTTAGATTTTTTTGCAAAATCCTTGCCCTTGAGATCTTTGCCCATTGTTCCAATTCCAAAAAGAGTAGTATGATTTTCATCATCGATAATCTGCGCTGACAAGTGCTTGTTAGAGCGAAAGACTGTTAGCCTTGGCTTCTCACTTGTTCCACGTACATGCTTACGCACTCTAAGAGAGCGTCGCTTGCGTCTGACATCTCGATTTTTTAGACGATTTTCCATTAGCCTGCTTTACCTTTAGCTGCCTTTCCAGCTTTTTTACGTACATATTCACCTTCATAACGCACCCCTTTACCTTTGTAAGGTTCTGGAGGACGCACAGCGCGCACAGATGCGGCAAATTGGCCAACAGCTTGCTTATCTGATCCCTGAACAATAATCGTTGTAGCCTTCTCCACAGAGACTGTAAGAGATGAAGGAATATCAATGAAGGTTGGGTGAGAAAAGCCGAGCTGAAGATCCAAACGATTGCCAGCAACAGCGGCACGATATCCAACTCCGATTAAGTTTAGTTTTTTCTCAAACCCTGTTGAGACTCCAATAACCATGTTATTGATCAGTGAGCGATATAGACCATGCATCGCTTTATGTAGCTTAGTCTTCTCATCTAGAGATACAAAAAGCACTGCCTCTTCTTCTTTTAGAAGAATTCCCTCTTTCACGAGGAGATCAAGCGCTCCTTTAGGGCCTTTTACGGCAACCTTATCCCCAGTTTTTGTAACTTCGACACCTTTTGGAAGGGCGATGGGTGTATTTGCATAGCGCGACATTCAATTACCTCACCAAATATAGCATATTAGTTCTCCACCAAGCTTTTGCTGGCGGGCTGTTTCTCCATCAAGAACTCCTTTATTCGTGGAAAGGATCGCAATCCCCATTCCACCTAGAACTCTTGGAATATCCTTATGTCCAATATATCGACGAAGTCCCGGCTTAGAAATACGCTTCAAACCATGAACAACTGAATTCCGATTGGAAGAATATTTTAAGAAGATACGAAGCGTTTTTTTCTCTTCGTTCACAATAGTATTTCCAACAAACCCTTTATCCTCTAGTACCTTAGCGATACGGACTTTCTCTTTACTGAGAGGAATATCAACATAGCGATGGCACTGAGCTTTCGCATTGCGAATTCGAGTTAGTAGGTCTGAAATTGGATCGTGTGTCATTACCATTATTTACCTGCCTTCTCTTTAAATGGAAGCCCAAGCTCCTTGAGCAATTCGTAGCACTCTTCATCAGAAGCTGCCGATGTAACAAATGTAATATTCATTCCCTGAGATCGTTTCACTTCATCCAAATTTAGCTCTGGAAACATCTGCTGGTCGTTTAGACCCATGGAGTAGTTGCCTCTTCCATCACACTTAAAATCAAATCCACGGAAATCTCGAATCCTTGGAGAGACAATGTGACAAAACCGATCGATAAAATCATACATTCTATTACGACGAAGGGTCACTTTAAGGCCTACAGGGCTCCCTTCACGAAGCTTGAAACCTGCAACTGACTTCTTTGCCATTGTCAAAATTGGCTTTTGGCCTGAAAGCTGTGTAAGCTCTTTGATACAATCTTGCAAAGCATTTTTGTCGCGAGCTGGCTCCCCGATTCCCATGCTAATGATTACCTTTTTCATTTCAGGTATCTGCATCGAGTTCGTGTACTTAAAGCGCTTATTTAGCGACTCTCTAACTTCTTCTTTATATTTTTTTTGTGATCTATGCATGGATTAGTCTTTCTTTTTTTTCACTTCACGATAGAGAACTTCTTTACCAGCTTCGTTGTAAACGAGCTGTTTGCCCCCATCCTTGGAAAATTTTACTTTCAACTTAAGTGGCTTCCCCTCTTCACTACAGAGGCTAACATTGGAAATGTCCATGGACCCTTCCATCTCTACAATTCCAGGTTGCATACGTTGCTTTGGTTTGACGTGCTTTTTGCGGATATTCAAACCTTCCACCACAATTCTATTCCCCTTGCGACCGAGAACCTTGCCTACCTGGCCTTTTTCGTTCCCAGTGATAACGGCTACTTTATCTCCATTTCGGATCCATTTATTACTCATAGTGCCTCTCTTATATCACTTCTGGTGCTAAGGATGTGATTTTCACATATCCCCCGTCGCGAATTTCTCGAGCGACAGGTCCGAAAATCCGGCTACCCTTAGGGTTATTCTTGTCATCAATGATAACGCAGCTGTTATCGTAAAATCGGAGGAAAGAGCCGTCTGATCGACGTACGTAACTCTTAGTACGGACGATAACGCAGCGAACTACATCTCCTTTTTTTACACTTGCATTAGGGCTCGCTTCCTTTACGGAACAAATAATGACGTCCCCAACACCGGCATAACGGCGCTTAGACCCCCCCAACACTTTAAAACAACGGACGCGTTTTGCTCCGGTATTATCTGCAATTTCTAAATCGGATTCTTGCTGAATCATTTTCTACCTTTTTAAGATACTACTTCCATAACTCTCCAGCGCTTCAGCTTAGAAAGTGGTCTTGTCTCTACAATTCGTACTTTTGCTCCAATAGCAATGTCTTTATCTTCGCTATGCGCGTAATATTTCTTCCCTCGAACCATGCTCTTTTGGAAGTTGGGGTGTTTTACTCGACGATCGACACGAACTACTACAGTCTTGTCCATTTTATTCGAGACAACAGTTCCTTCACGTACTTTTCGTGTGATGGGCTTTCTGCTTTCCATTAACTTGTTTTCCCCTTCTGCTTAAGAAATGTCAGAGCACGCGCTCTATCTCTCTTTGCTTGACGCAAGAGGCTTGGCTTGTCAATTTTGCGTGTCATACTGATTTCTGTCTTCATTTCGTATATTTTTTTCGACAAGTCGTGGTAGAGAGCTTTCAATTCTTCCACAGATTGGTCTTTAAAATCCATCTTTCTGGCCATATTTATACTTTCTCCACTCTATCTACAAAGCGTGTCTTCACTGGAAGCTTAGCAGCTGCTAGGCGAAGTGCAATTTTTGCATCTTCACGCTTCACACCGGCTACCTCGAAAAGAATTCTCCCGGGACGAATCACAGCAACCCAATGATCTGGACTCCCTTTTCCTTTACCCATACGTGTTTCAGCAGGCTTTTTTGACACCGGCTTATCAGGAAAGAGGCGAATCCAAACTTTTCCTTTACGCTGGAAGTGTCTATTAATCGCAACACGACATGCTTCAATTTGCTTATGTGTGATACGGCCGCGGTCCAAGGACTGCATACCAAAATCGCCAAAGTCAAGAAAGCAGCCTCCCTTGCTCAAGCCTTTATGCTGGCCTTTTTGCTGTTTTCGGTATTTTGTTCTCTGTGGCATCATTGCCATAGCATACTCCTAATTACTTAGTGGTCTCTTCGCCTTTATTGATCCAAACTTTGATTCCGATAGACCCGTAGGTGGTCTCGGCTCGAGCGGTTGCGTAGTCGATGTCAGCTCGAAGTGTATGAAGAGGAATTCGACCCTCTTTGTACCACTCGGTACGAGCAATTTCTGCTCCGTTTACACGGCCTGAAACTTGTACTTTAATACCCGCAGCGCCAGCATCCATTGTTGCCAATAGAGCCTTTTTCAAAATACGGCGAAAAGGAATTCTTCTTGTAAGCTGTCTAGCGATCCCCTCAGCAACAAGCTTTGCTTCTAGATCTGGTCTTTTAATCTCGTCTACTTCAACCCAAATGTCCTTTCCAGTCATTTTCTTTAGGTCTTTCTTAAGAGCTTCAATTTCAGAACCTTTTTTTCCAATCACTAACCCTGGACGAGCCGTGTGAATGGTGACTTCAATTTTTCCACTCATGCGCTTGATAGTAAAGCGTGCACTTCCCACACAAGCAGGGCGACTCGATAAAAATTTTCGAATTTCGCGATCTTCTTTAAGAAGTTTCCCAAACTCTTGTTTGTTGGCAAACCAAACAGATTGCCAGCGCTTATTCAAAACTAGTCGAAAGCCAGTTGGGGATGTCTTTTGTCCCATTTTATGTTTCTCCTCTTCCTATTCTCTAAGTTATCGTGAACCGACTACAACCGTAAAATGGCTGGTTCGCTTGTTAATCGGGGCTCGGCCACCACGATTCTTAGGCTTAGCGCGTTTAATTGTTGGTCCGGGGTCAATGCGCACTTCTTGAACCTCTAAGTCTCTTCTCTGAACCCCATGAGTCGTCTCAGCGTTTGCAATCGCGCTTTTAAGCGTTTTCAGCAAAAGGATTCCTCCTTTCAAACCGCTAAACTGAAGCTGCACAATAGCATCTTCAACACTTAATCCACGGATTAATCCTGCAGCAAGGCGGGCTTTACGCGGTGAAATACGTATGTATTTAGTCAGAGCTCTTGATTGTTGCATAATTCGTTATCCTACTTTCCTGCTGCCTTCTTGACTGGATGACCTTTAAAGCTTCTTGTTGGAGAAAATTCTCCAAGTCGATGGCCAACCATATTTTCTGAAACAAACACAGCTAGGAACTTTTTCCCATTGTGTACATCAAACGTGTGTCCCACCATATCAGGGATTACCATGGAACGACGCGACCAAGTTTTGATTGGCGTCTTTGTTCCTTCTTTATTTTGTTTCTCTACCTTTTTCAAAAGGTGGTGATCAACAAAAGGTCCTTTTCTCAGAGATCTTCCCATAAAATTCCTACTTCTTGCGGCGTTTCACAATCCATTTATTTGTCTTATTTTTGGGCCGTGTGCGGTACCCTTTTGTGTACATTCCCCATGGAGTTTGTGGAATGTAACCGTTATGTCTCCCCTCACCACCTCCATGCGGGTGGTCAACCGGGTTCATCGCTGTTCCCCGAACAGTTGGGCGGAATCCACGCCAGCGATTTCTTCCTGCTTTTCCTTCAACGCGCAAAATTTGCTCGCTGTTGGAGACGACTCCTAGAGTCGCACGGCAGTTTTCATTGATGAGTCGAACTTCACCTGATGGCATTTTTACAGTAGCATAGCCACCACTACGAGCCATAAGCTGCGCAGATAGTCCCGCTGAACGCACGAGTTTCCCTCCGCGCCCAGGAACAATTTCAATATTGTGTACAACAGACCCTAAAGGCATTGCCTTAAGGCGCATGCAGCATCCTACATCAAAAGGTGGCGCATCTGCTGTTATAACCTTGTCGCCTGCTTTCAATCCTTCTGGAGCTAGAATGTATCGCTTTTCTCCATCAGCATAGTTAAGCAGCGCAATGTGGGCTGTTCGGTTTGGATCATACTCAATTGAAGCGACCTTCGCTGGAATACCTTCTTTATCCCGCTTGAAGTCAACGATACGGTAGAAGCGCTTATGGGCTCCTCCACGATGACGACAAGTGATATGTCCATGATGGTTGCGCCCATTCGAGCGTCTTTTAATTCTAAGTAAGGACTTTTCAGGCTTAACGGTCTTTCTTCCATCGCGAGTAAGCTGATCATTGCTTGGCAATATTAGCCAACGTTGTCCTGGTGTAGTTGGGCGAAATTTTTTCATGAGTTACCTTAAACACTTTCCCCAAGCTGGTCACCTTTATCAAAGGTTACTACAGCTTTCTTGAATCCTGATTTGTATCCGACTCTTCCACGTACGCGCTTCTTTTTCGGTTTCATCGTGATTGTATTAACAGATTTCACTTTTACTTTTTTCTCTGCGTAAATCTTCTCTAGAGCAGCAGCAATTTCTTGCTTGTTTGCTTTTTTATCAACAAGAAAGACGTGCTTTGGAGCGCTGCACTTTGCAACAGAGGGGTTGCTAGTGTTGTCTTTTAGCTCTTCCAATGTACGTGCTTTTTCTGTCACATAACGAGATCTAATGATGTCATAGGGAGTCTTCTTATGCATTGCTGCCTCCAAGTGTCTCTTTAAGTCCTTCTACAGCCGAGTCTAGAATAATGAGCTGCTGACTAAGGGCTAGGTCGTAACCGCTGACGTTAGGGAGATAAAGAAATTCCACTTTTGGTAAATTGCGCAAACTCTTGGATAGCGTTGCGTAGTCCCCGTCTCCTTTTTCAGCTAGGAACAAAACTCTTTTACCCAAAAGATCCAGCGACTTAAGGAACGAAGCGAGCTTCTTTGTCTCAGGAGTTTTAAGAGAAGAGTATTCCAAGACGTGCGCTGCGGTTCCCTTAATTCTATCTCCTAGAAGATTGCGAATCGCAAGACGGCGTTCTTTTTTATTAATGCGGACGTGTTGATCGAACTTAGGTCGAGGGGCATGCACGCGGCCACCACCACGAAACTGTGCAGCTCCAAGAAATCCCTGACGGGCGTTTCCTGTTCCTTTCTGTGCAAACGGCTTCTTCTTAGTGCAGCTGACTTCTGCACGAGTTTGTGTGCTTGCAGACCATTGTCTTTTGTTCGCTCTCAGCGCTACAAGATAGTCTTTTAGCATCTGAGGATTGGCTTTTGCATCGAGCAGAGAATCTTCAATGGATACCTCGCCTGTGCTTTTGCCACTTAGGTCATATTTTTTTAGTGTTGCCACGCTTTTCTAAGCTCCTACTTCTTCGTAAGTTTTATCGATTTGCGAACGTAGACAAGGCCGCCCCGGCATCCGGGAACAGCGCCCTTCACCAAAATGATTCCTTTCTCTTGATCAATTTTGACCACTTTCAAGTTCTCAGCTGTAACTCGTTCATTTCCCATATGACCGGCCATTTTAAGGCCAGGCAGTGTACGTCCAGGATTCGAGTTCATCCCTGTAGAACCTGCTGTTCGGTGAAAGCCTGATCCATGAGAAGCTGGCCCTCCCGCAAATCCGTGTCTTTTCATAACCCCTTGGAATCCTTTTCCTTTGGAAGTGCCACAAACATCTACATATTTAGTATCAGCAAAATATTCGACTCCAACCTCTTGGCCGACAGCGAATTCTTCTCCTTCAGAAATACGAGACTCAGCAATGTGGCGCCTAGGCTCTACTTTTGCTTTGGCAAAATGTCCCTTAAGAGGCTTCGTTACGTTTTTCACTTTAGGTGAAGAAACTTTCACAGCACTCATCTGCACAGCAGAATAGCCATCTTTTTCAGCAGTTTTTATTTGAAGGATAACGTTAGGCTCTGCTTCGATCACAGTACAGACTACACTTTCGCCTTTTTCGCTGAAGAGGCGAGTCATTCCTTTCTTCTTTCCCATCAATCTTAGAGACATTTACTACTTCCTTATATCCGTTACTTTCTCTCAAAAAGAGAGGGGTTCGTTCGCCCGAATTTTCTCCGGGGACTACTTAACCTGTGATACAAATGTACCGAAGACGCAAAGAGTATCAAAAATGTTAATTTTCCTCCAATGAAATTTTCTCCCTCCCATAGGAAGAATTCTTTTTCGCCGGAATTTCGATGCTCTGAGACACTAGAAGAATTTTTTTAAAGGGGGTTTTTGCCCGATTCGCTACTTCCGAAACCCCTGCCTCATTAAGCAGCTTTTTTAGACAAGTCCCCGGCCGACACCAATATACTCCCGGCGCTTTAACCGCCCCAGAAAGAGTAATGCTGATTAAAGGAATTTCCTCTTCCCGGGCAATCACAGTACGAGAGGTTACTTCTGAAAATTTTGTTATCACGCAGATCGCCCCAAGAAAGCCAAAAACTAAGGCGATAGCAACCCATTCCCTCAGCAACATGCTCAGGCTTTTTTCTGTTCTAGAAAGGTTGGAATAATGACTTCTGTCACAAGCATACCAAGAAAGATGTAAAGAGCGCAGGCAAACGCTTTATCCATTGTAATAAACAGAGCCTTATTTCCATTAAGGGCGTGGACAGAGCCCATAGCCCCCCAAGCCGCTAATGAAGTATAAAAAGCACACCTAAGAAGTTTTTGAATCATGGGAAAAGCTGAATCCTCTTGCCTAAAGCGAGAAAACTCTCCCCAGCTTTTTACAGAAGAGACAAAAGAACTACCTGCATAACCAACACTTGAAATGATAGCTCCTGCGCCCCCCAAAGAGATCAAGCCCACACTCCCTATCCAAGAGGTGACCATTGAGACTCCAGACAACGCAGAGCAAGAGGTCAAAAGAAGTTTTTTATTTACCTCCCAGACTGCTTGCGCTTTTTCAGCACTATCCTTGGGGGAAGAGCTTAAATTTAATCGAGCAGAAACAGCTTCCGTCCAATCTCTGACGCTAAAGCCGCACCAAGCACCCCAAAATGCCCCTTCTAAGATGTGGTCGGTATTACATACTACATTAGAACAGCGATCAAGGAAAGAACCCGCAATAGCCATTAAACAAGATTTACGGGTTGAGCTTTTTCTGCTTGATGATCCACATATTGTTGATAGAACAAAATAACGTAGTTCAAAATGCACCAGCTACTCATCAAACCGAGGAATACAGGGGGAGAGAAAAGAACTCCCTTTGCAAAGCTAGCAAATGTAAGAGAAACAAGAGCTATAGAAGCCATCGCCACAGTACAAGCGCACCTTGCAACACTTAAATAGGAGATATTCGTCTTATGCCACGCTTGATTGAATGCAGCAGACTCATGGTGGAGGAGCTCTAGCTCGCCCTTGCACTTGCCGACTTGCCCCAAGTGGTGCTTAACGTCCATCACTTCCATTAAGAGCAAAGGAGACCAAAAGATTTTTTTCAGCAAATCTTTAGAATTTTTAAAAACAACAGCTCCAACAGACTCAAAAAAGAAGGCTGATTTTGCGCCTTTATGAATTGCTAGCATTGCTGGATTGAATAAATCTCGATCTGTCCAGCTCTCACTCTTCTGATAAGCACTGGGAAGCTTCAATAGATTCGAAAAGAAAGAAGGAAGAGCAAAAGCCTGATTAATCGGCTCAAGCTGCTCACTATTCTTCTCAGCGGTTTTATTCCCAAAATAGGCCATCCAATCAAATACATTGATTATAGCCTCTAAGAAATCATCAGCACCATCACCTTTGGAGAGATCGATTCCAAAACGCTCATTTTGGTAATGAGGCTTTATCCAACCAAGAGCCGAAGAACCTGTGTTTGTTACTACTGCCGTCATAACGCCCCCTGACTTTTAATTTCTGCACCTAAATTCACTCTATAGTAATCGATGATCATAAAGACCACGGTTGATACTGAAAGAGCTGTAAGCAATGGCTTTGAAAAAATGATTCCAAAGAGGAAGGAAAGAGTTCCAAAAACACCAAGAGCAGTATAAGAAAGATCTTTCGCTACTCTAATGAAAGTTGCCACAAAACCGAGCTTTCCGCTTCTATATCTTGGAATATGATCACTTCCAATATTACAAACCATCCCAAAGGCAAGAGAAGCACTACTAAATCCTTTGAGGGTCTTCACAGAATCCTTGGAAGCTACCAAAATCGTTTTCGTAAGGAAGTCTGCAATTTCCCAGATATGGGCCACACATCCGTTTGCCTTTCTTACGCAGTCGTAGAATTTATCCCCTCGACCAGGAGCATCCCATCCGTCTATCAGCTTGACAACAGAATGGCGCAACTTGTTCACAGAGTTTAAAAGAAAGCCTGGAGCCCGGCAAAGCTTGGCAAGATTCAAATTGGTACGTGCAGCTTTAAATGTCCCTTTATGCTCCTCGGGAATACACCCTAAAATTTCTGCAACATCAATTGACACGTATCCGACTTTAAAAACGGCAAATCTCTTCTCATCAAGGAAGCCCTTCGCAACATCAAAAACACCTTTTTTTCGTACTGAATGCTCAGGAATTCCTCCCGCTACTGGACTTAACTGCCCCATGAATAAATTCTCCATCTACGCTTGACAAAGGGGCATTGTAACCCACTGAGAAGATTTTAGGCAATGGGTTTTAAAAACTTAAGTCGACCAGGATGTCCTCGAATAAAATCTTCAATTGGCAGAGCTTTCTTCCCTTCGATCTGCACCTCTAAAAGGGATAGAGCTCCCTCTCCACAGGCGACTACCCACTCCTTTTTTGTGTAGGAAAGAGTTTCTCCAGGCTTACCACTTGCATGGGAGTGTTTTGCAGTCTTTTTGACCCCCAAGCGCTTTCTCTCCCCTCCAATCTCAACAAAGCAAAAGGCGCCGGGAGAAGGGGAAAGACCCCGGATCTGATTATGGAGCTCAAGAGAGCTTTTTTCCCAATCGATTACCCGATCTTCAAGTGAAATTTTTGCTGCGAATGTCACCTCTTCATGATTTTGAGGTTTTTTTTGAACCGTTCCTAACTCAATTTTTTTTAATACGTTGAGAAGAGGCGGACCTGAGGCTTTACAAAGAACTTCTTCCAACTCCCCAAAATTCATTTCTTCAGAAATGGGAACTTTGACCATTTCTAGTATATCCCCCGCATCCATTTTGAGAACCATTTCCATGATCGTCACACCACTCTCTCTCTCTCCATTCATAATTACTCTTTGAATGGGAGCTGCCCCTCGGTATTTAGGAAGAAGGCTAGCGTGGATATTCACACACATTTTTGTGGGAATTTCTAGCAAGTTGGTTTTAATAATTTCTCCGTAGGCAACTACGACAAAGACGTCTGGCTTTAACTCTTTGAGGACGGTTGCAAATTCTTCTGTGGAGGCCTTTTCTGGCTGAAGAATAGGAAGCTTTGGCCATTTTTCTTGGACTAGAGCTTTTACAGCGGATGGCAGGAGTTTTTGACGACGCCCACGCTGTCTATCAGGACGGGTGACAACAGCTACAACTTGATGCCCTTCCTGAATCAGGAGGTCGAGAATGTGAGCTGCAAAGGGTGGTGTTCCAAAAAAAATAATTCTCAAACTTCTTCCAAAAGCTCTTCGAATTCAGCAAAGTCTTCTTGTGGCTCAACAACTACACCTTGAAAGCCAATCAGTCCTCTGCGAGAGGTGCGACAGAAGTTAATCCAATGGTCAACATGGGGATTAGATGGAACTTCCTCTTCGATTTTCTTCAAAGCATCTTCAATATGCAAGCCTGAACGATAGACAAGACGGAAGGCTTGTGTGAGCGCTTTTCGCACTTCGAGAGGGAAATCATGCCGCTTTAGACCTACGAGGTTGAGACCTCCCACTTTATAGGGAATACCTGCTCCAATTGTGTAAGGCGGGATATCGTGGGTAATACGACTTAACCCACCAACCATGGCATACTTTCCAACTCGAGAAAACTGATGGATAGGGGTCATTCCACCGATCACAGCAAAATCTTCCACAATAACATGACCTGCAAGACTCGCATTATTGGCCATAATGACGCGATTGCCAATCTCACAGTTATGAGCAACATGGCAATAGGCCATGATAAGGCAATTGTCGCCAATTTTTACTATAGAGCCTTCCTCACAAGAAGAGTTGATCGTGCAGAACTCTCGAATTTCACAGTTTTTTCCAATTTCTACGTAGGTTTTTTCTCCACGAAACTTCAGATCTTGAGTTTTTGTCCCAATACTGGCTGACGGCCAGATAACTGTGCCCTCCCCAATCGTGGTATTCCCATCAATATAGGCATGCGACTTTATGACGACATTATCTTTTAAGGTGACGGTTCCTTTGATCACAGCATAGGCTTCAACAGTGACGTTGCTTCCTAGTTTTGCACCAGACTCGATGATCGCTGCGGGATGTATGTACGACTTCTTAGACATGTAATTTCTATTTTTCCCGTTTTTAAAGTTGCTCTTTCTGTACAAGTACAAATCCGATTTCTGCTTCTACAGCAACCTTACTGCCTACTAAGGCTTTTGCTCGAATTTTGCCGCCTTTGCTGCTGAAATGAATTCCTGTTGCCTGAAGGATCAACGCATCCCCTGGAACAACTGGCTTGCGGAATTTGGCATTATTGACGCTCATGAGGAGTGCAATTTTTGCATCTTTATTCTTCTTATGGATAAGAATTCCGCCTGTTTGAGCAAGAGCTTCCAGGATCAGTACACCTGGCATGATAGGCACGCCTGGAAAATGCCCCTGAAAAAAGGGCTCATTCATCGTGACATTCTTCAACCCTACAATGGAATCTTCTTCCAGATTTAGCTCAAGAATACGATCAACGAGCAAGAAGGGATATCCATGAGGGAGAATTTCTGAAATCTCTTTAATATCAAGTAATGGGGGTTGATTACAGTGATTTGACGCCGTCATTTAGGCTTTCTCCATCTTAAGATGTGTTAGAAGCTCGTGTGCAAATGCAATATTGGATGCATGCCCAGAGCGGATTGCGATAATATGCGCATTAAATGATCCCGGGACCAAGGATAAATCTCCCACTAAATCAAGAATTTTATGCCGAACCATTTCATCAGAAAAACGGACTCCATCAGGGTTAATCACTACATCATTTTTGATGATGACGGCATTGTCTAGCCCTCCTCCTTTGATCAAGCCGTTCTCAATGAATGGAGCAATCTCTTCATAAAGACAAAATGTGCGACAAGGAGCAATTTCTTCCGCAAAATTTTCCGGGGTAATCGGGATGGAAAAATACTGAGAGTGCAATATGGCTGATTCTGGAAAATGCAGAGTATAGCTAATTCGAAACTCAGCAGCAGGCATCGCTACAAGATGAACATCCCCTTTCGACCAACAAACTGGAGCGTTGAGGGTTCTCACTCTCTTCTTTTTATCTAGTTCTTCTATTCCCCCACTCAAGATAGCATCAACAAATGCTTTTGAACTTCCATCGACGATGGGAATTTCAGGCCCAGAAAGCTCAAGCAAAGCATTGTCTATCCCCATAGCACTCAGGGCTGAAAGGACATGCTCCACAGTATGAATAGTAAATTTTTGATTCCCCAAAATTGTGCAACGGGGCGTGCTCACTACATGATGCAGGTCAGCGATAATCTCTGGGCTACCAGGAAGATCAGTCCTTCGAAAAATAATCCCTGTATCAGGCTCTGCTGGATGGATCACAAGGGTTGTTTTGGCCGCTGTGAAAAGTCCGATTCCTGAAATGGAAACGGAGTCCTTCAGAGTTTTTTGTTTAGAAGGATCTAAAGCCTCCCTCTGGGAGAGCTCCGTAGGAACTGTGCAAGAAACTACCAACAGACACCTCTTTTTTTATATTTGAGTCTGTTCCGAAGGTTAGAAGGTAGCGAAACTGCCGGATTTTAGCAAGCCTGAAATGTAGACTTACCATCTCAGCTCTCTCTTCAAAGCTGCAAAAAAACCTAGAAAAACAAGACTTAAGACTACAATTCCTTTATTCCCCCAAACCATGAAGGGGGTGGAGTATTCGTAAGGGGTGATTTCTGCAAAGACCACTCCTGATTGCAAATTCTGCTTCCCTTCCCTTTGAGCTAACTCACCTACCGAACGCCCCAAGCTATCGATAGCAGCACTTATCCCTGTATTGCACGCCCTCAACAAGGGCACTCCATTCTCCACAGCGCGGAATTTAGCATGCTCGTAATGTTGACTTGGCAGCCGAGAAAATGGATACCATCCATCGTTGGTTACGTTAACAAAAAGTTTTGCCCCTTTAAGGCGACCTTCTCGTACTTTCTGGGGAAAGGTTTCTTCATAGCAAATGGACACTGACATTGGCAGCTTCCCATCAAAAACTTTTGCCTGCTTTCCAGGAGTAAAAAAACCTGTGATCCCATAGCTCTTCGCCAAAGGGGTAAGAAGAGGGCTAGGAAGATATTCCGCAAGTGGCATCAAAACCCGCTTATCATATCGGTCAAACCCTGTTCCAAATGGCTTTGCATGAAAAGCTGCATTATAAGCCTGCCCATTGCTATCGCTATGATCAAGTCCTATGATCACATCGCTATCGAATAAATTCGATAGACTCTGCACCCAGAAAGAATTAGAGACTTTTCCTGATTCTAGTTCTTCATAAGGCTTTTTTCCCGCTGGAAAAACACTCTCTGGTACCGCTCCAAATACTTCGGAAAAAACAGCTTCGACTAAATGTTTCTGATATACGTAGGATTCACTCGAAAAAGGCACTGCTGCTTCAGGTAAAGCAATCAGGTCTAGGTTCTTCTCTCTCTTTTCTTTGACAAGAGTTAAGATCCTTTTCCACTGATCATACGGGGATACAAATGCATGAAACCTCCCTTGCAAAAGACTTTTTTCAGATGGGAGCAATCCTGTTTGCACAAGGAGACAAGAAAACTTCTCTGAGCTCCTTTCCATCTGCGCCTTATGATAGGAAATATGCAAAACACCGAAAAGATAGGGCAAGCAAGCAACTGTTGCCCACATAAGATAGAGTCTAATCTTTTTCTGTAAAAAGGCGCGCAGTCCAAACAAGTTGACAAAGATAACCCAAAAAGAGAGTCCTAACACTCCAAAGACAGTAGAGAGTTGGATGGCATAAGGACTGGACAATGCCATTCCACTTAAGTTCCAGCTGTATCCACAAATAAAGTAGAAACGGGACCACTCAAGCAGTGTCCAAAGGGAGGCTATAGCTAGAATACGGGGCAGTGTCAAAGGGCGATTATAAGGGATAAGAACAGACAAAAGACCAAATTGCGTACCTAACCAGATACACAACCCCACCCAAACAAAAAGGATGTAAATCCCCTGAAATTCAATAGCACTCATCCAAGAGAGCTGGATGAGTGACACACTCCCGTACCAAACTGCCGCCCGCCAAAAACGCTGCTTACCAAACGGAAAAATTCGAATAGCTCGCCAAAAAAGAGCATAACCTAAAGCCGCTGCAATGGGGCCAAGCCAAGGTGAAAAACTCGGCTGACCAAAAGCTACCAATAGAAAGCTAATGAGTCCCTGAAGAAAAACGGCAGCACGCATTTAAGCTTTACCCGAGGTTTTTAACCGACTTCGGGCCTTTACCAAACGCCAGGACCAAGAGTCCTCCTCCAAATATGCTGAGGTTTTTCATAAACATAACCATTTGCAATTGCTGAGCAGCTCCTTCAAGAACCCAGAAATTATGAAATAAAAATGTCGTAGGGATCAGAAAGAGGCAAAGAATCAGAGCTCCAAGGCGCACTTGAATGCCAAGCAAAACAAGTAGTCCACCACCAAGCTCTGCTATTGTAGCAAGAACAAGGAGTGTCGGGGCCAAAGGAACCATTTGATCTAGAAGTCCTTGAGCCCACCCCTCCATGTAAGACTTACTCAGCACGTCGAGCAACTGATTCACGAGGTACTGCTCACTTGTATCCCAAGTCATCAGCTTGTTAATTCCAGCGATAATAAAGATTGCACTGAAGCAGAGCCTTCCCAAGAATCCAATAAATTTTTGCATGCTATTCTCCTGTTTTTAGGAGGCCCCAAAGAGTTCATTCACCAGATCTTTGTCCACAAGCCCCCGAAAATTAATTTTTTCAACGCTCGCAGCTCAAATCTCTAGCAAAGCAATTCACCAGCATCCCCTTTACATACGGTATTATCCGCAGTATAATAGAGCCACAGTATTATGAAGAAAACTTTTCGTGAACACCACCTACTCAAGGCACTAAATTCTTTTGATTTTAATGGAGCCCCCCTCGACGTCCACATCGGCCAGTATTTTCGAGAAAACCGAGCCCTCGGCTCTAAAGATCGCAAAACTATTGCCGAAAAAATTTATAAGCTTGTTCGTTGGCTTGCTCTAGTAGACCATTTTTGTGAAGATAGTCACAGCTGGGAAGATCGATGTGAGACTCTCGACAGGCTCAATATCAATAAATTAATCGAAGACCCCTCGATCCCCACACATATCCGCTCTAGCTTCCCAAAATCTTTTTTTCAGCTTTTGGAAAATCATTATGGTGAGGAAAAAGCACAAAAAATTTGCCTAGCAAGTAATACCCCTGCCCCCACAACCGTCCGAGTCAATGTGCTGAAGACCACACGCCAAACTCTCCTTGCTAAATGGAAAGATAAATTTCCAGTCTCCCAGACGGATCACTCCGTCTGGGGTATCAACTTCGATACCCGGTTGAATTTCCAAACTCTCGATGACTTCAAAGATGGATGCTTTGAAGTTCAAGACGAAGCTAGTCAACTCGTAGCTGATTTAGTCGATGCTGAGCCCGGAGATCATGTTCTTGACTACTGCGCCGGATCAGGTGGGAAAACTCTTGCCTTTGCTCATAAACTCCAAAGAAGAGGACAGATTTACCTTCATGATATCCGAGAGCGCCCTCTCATCGAAGCAAAAAAAAGACTTAAACGCGCTGGCATTGAAAATGCACAAATTCTAGCCCACGACGCCACACACAAAGCAAGCCTAAAAGGGAAAATGAACTGGCTTCTTCTTGATGTTCCCTGCAGCGGATCAGGAACCCTACGTCGCAATCCCGATATCAAATGGAAGTTCTCGATGGAGATGCTCGAACGCCTTATCCAAGAACAGCGAGCAATTTTTGAAGAGGCTCTCCCCTTTCTTGCCCCCAATGGAAAAATCGTCTACTCCACCTGCAGTCTCCTCCCCCAAGAGAATGAAGAGCAACTTTTCTACTTCCAAGACAAATATAATCTAGACCTATGTGGAAAACCCTTCCAATCCCTTCCCTCTAAAGGGGGGATGGATGGCTTCTTCGGCGCTGTATTCCAAAGAAAATCCTAAGACAACTCTCTCTTGAACATTAACCCTACTTTCCATATGATCGGGTCTATGAAATTGAAATTTTGCCTACAAATCTTCTGCTTTTTCCTTCCTCTACTCTCTTTTGTTGAGGCGACTGCGAATGAGCATTCTCCAGAAGTCGTCGTAAACAATCGGATTCTTGCCTCAGTCAATGGAAAGAACATATCTGTGTTCGATGTAATGAGAAAGATGGATTCCTATCTAGATCGTGCATATTCAGATCAGGCTCTCTCCACCTCTGATCGACAACAATTCTATTCACAGAGCTGGAAGCAAGTTCTTTCCCAGATGATCGACAACGAGTTAATGCTTGCTGAGGCTAAAAAGCTTGAAGAGCGTTATGAGCAACCGATCACAAAAGATGCGGATGTTCGTGAAGAGATGCATAAGCGATTCGGCCCAAACGTTATGGCTTCTCTTGATGAACAAAACCTAACCTACGATGAAGCTTGGGATCTCGTCTATACTGATCTCACCGTCCAGCGCATCAGTGGGCAGTTTGTCTACCTACAAGCCAGAAATCAAATCGGTCCCCAGGACATCAAAGTAGCCTACCAAGACCACCTAGTAAAAAATCCTCCTAAAGAAGAGTGGAAATATCAGGTCTTATCAATCCGCTCCAAAGCTGAGAATATCGGAAATGTTTACGCTCAAAAAGCACATGCCCTCATCCGGAACGAACCTCTCTCATTCGAAGCTCTTGCCAAGACCCTTACAGAAGGAAACGAAAAAAATTCAGAAGTGAAAATCACGGTCTCTGATGACTACGAAGTAGAAGGAAAAGATCTTTCCGATTCCCACAAAGCGATTTTATGCAATCTTAGCCCCGGAAGCTACAGTGAGCCCACTTCTCAAGTCAGCCGTTTTGACAAGAGTATTGTCCATAGAATCTTCTATCTAAAAGACCATAAGACAAATGCTCCTCCAAAATTTGATACGATGGTTGATGATCTTCATGACCAGCTTGTTCAGAAAGAGGTCGAGCAAATGTTTCCAGTCTACTTGGCAAGGTTACGCAAACAATTTAACTTCGACGACTCTTTGATCGAATCCCTCCCCTCCGACTTCCAACCCTTCGCTCTACGTTAAGCTGAAGAGTTAACGGAAGTTGAAAATACAATTTTCAGGACTTCCCTATGGGTATTTATAAACCTTCAGAGCTCGGTCGCCTTGGGATAAGGCCAAAAAAACACCTTTCCCAGAACTTTCTTATCGATCGGAATATTCTCAATAAAATCTGCGATGCCGCTGACGTGCAAGAAGAAGATCATATCCTTGAGATAGGACCTGGACCCGGTGCTCTTACGGAGTGCTTCTTATCGCGGGGCGCCCAAGTGACTGCTGTCGAAAAAGACAAGGAGCTTGCTGAGAAACTAAAGCGACTGGATTGCGACGCACTCAATATCATTTGCGGCGATGCGCTTACCTTCCCCTTAGATGTCCTTCCCGAAAAAGTGAAGGTGATTGCAAACCTTCCCTTTCATATTGCAACGCCAATTATCGAACGATTTATCGATAAGTATCCACAGATCGTATCGCTGACTTTTGTCGTACAACAGGAAGTTGGTAGAAGAATGACCGCTGAGGTCAACACCGCAATGTACAGTAGCTTCACACTGTTTCTAAGCGCCTACAGTACACCCCACTACTGCTTTACAATTAAGCCCACTTCATTTTCTCCAGCCCCAGCTGTACACTCCTGCGTAGTGCACCTACCTCTCAAAGATTTTCCTTTTTCATTCCCAGAAAAAGAGTTTTTCATCCTTACCCGTACTGCATTCGGGAAGAGACGTAAAATGCTACGCGCATCTCTCAAAGAGCTATATGGGAGTGAAGAAGTGGAAAAAGCTCTGATTGCTATTGGGTTCAAGCCGACAGTGCGACCACAAGAGTTATCTCTTACCGACTTTGGTGCTCTGTTTGAAAAGCTTGTAAGTGAAAAAGACGATCAGCCCAATGAATAACCAGACAAACCCCCACCGAACAGACTCAGCCCCTTGGTAGAAGGGGGTTTTCTCCAGGCCATTTTCTGCAAGAAGAGGAACTTTGGTCATCGCATTACCTCTCTCGTCCAGTACGACAAGTTGTCCAACTTCCATCCCTTGAGAAATTGGTAGATCGAGCTGATCCCAAAGGACTTGCACATTCAGTGCCCCCTCTTCTGAAGGGAAATAGGAAACTTCTACATCTTGATCTAGTCGAGCTCTTAAAATCTCATCGGCTCGAGGAACTTTCCTAGAAAAATGCTCATGCTCTTTTGCAAATAGAAATCGCTTCTGTGGCTTTTCTCGAAATGCCATCTCAAATAAGGTAATCGCGTCTTTGAAGCGATCTTCCCCCTTCTCATACCCAAGCAGCACTGCAATTAACCGTCTTTCCCCATCTTGAGCGGCAGCAACCAGATTAAGCCCTGAAGAGGCTGTATATCCTGTTTTCCCTCCCAACGCCTTGGCATACTGATATTTTCCTTCTTTTATAAGGGGATTTCTGTTTTTTATCTCGCATTCCGCCCCTTCAAAAAACTGTTTTTTTGCCATTTCAGAAAAAGTGGGATTGTTGAATGCTAAGCCAGCAATTTTAGCCATATCAAATGCTGTTGTCATCTGTGCTGGATGATAAAGCCCATGAGGATTTTGAAAACGAGTCTGAGTAAAGCCCTTCTTCTGTAAGTAGGCATTGAATTCCTCCATAAACTTCTCAATCGACCCCGAACACTTTTCTGCTACAACATTCGCTGCATCATTTGCCGACATCAATAGCATCGCGTGAAGGAGAGTATGGAGGGAGTAGGTTTGTCCTTCTTCTATTCCCATGAGAACACTGTCATGTTCCAGAATATAAGGGGGATATGACATTAAATCTGCTTGTCTAATCTCAGCATCTATTACCTCAACTGCTTTTTTTGAAGCAATACATGGAAGATCTAGGTTGGGCTTTTTTTCATCAAGGATGAACAAAAGCACGGGGATTTTCATGGTACTGGCTGGATAATGGGGCTCATGCGGCTGCTTTTCAAATAAAATTGCCCCATTATCGGGGTTATATAGAATCGCTGTCTTCGCCTGAACTGAGCATTTAAGCGGCTGAGCATCAACAGATGTGCGGATGAGGAAGAATAAAACTAGGGCGAATCGAAGGTACTTCATCTATTTCCAGGGCTTTAAAAAAAAGGGCCGGTATGTTCAATATGAGGGTACCGGCGGAGGGTAGGCCTTGAGTTTACCCCACCCGCTTATTTTTCTCAAAATGGGAGTGTCATGACACCAAACGATCTAGAAGAATCCTTCCAAGACTTCAATGACAACTTCAAGACTTGGGTCCCCGATGGAATCATTCAGATTGACCTGGAGGCTCTTTGTGAAATGGGCCTACTCAATCAAAATGATTTTGACGAGGAAGAGCCTGATGAAGTCACGCAATATTTCCATGTGCTCGAAACTCCCGATAAGATCACCTTACACAACGATAAATTTGCAATCTGGATTGTCCCAAAAATGATCGAGGACAATTCAACTACACATACCTATATCTCTCAAGTTCAAAAAAACAAGCCTAATCTGGAGCTTGTTTATGAGACAAGCGGGGTCTACAACAACCCCAAATTCATCTTAAAGGTACTCCAGCACTTCCTAATAGAAGTCATCGACACCGATGAAATTATCTCTTCAATGGGAGAAAAGTCTTAGACCGGTTTAGTGGATGTTGTTCAGGAATTCCTAAACTTCTATGTTTTTGATCAGGGTCAAGATATTTTGGTGCTCTTCTCGACGATAGAAAAGTGCGTCCATGCACTTGCGCATGAAAGTTAGACCAAGGCCTCCAATCTCTCGCTCTTCTAAGGGAGTGTCAGTGGAGGGCTCTGGATGCGTGAGTGGATTGAATGGGGGGCCTGGATCGCTCAAGTCAAATGCAATTTGCCGACTGGGCTCATACGAGCAACTCAGCTTAAGTTCCAGTGGTGTTTTTGCAGCGCCGTGGTGAATCACATTAACAACAGCTTCTTCTAAAGCAAGCTCTACCTGTTTTTTTTTTGCCTCATCCAACGGGGTAGATTCTAATTGCTTACGCACCCAGTCAAGGATTTGAGGAAGATGCGAAAGCTTTGCAGGGAATGAAGATTCGCTATTCACTATTTGGTCCTCCAGAGGCGATCAGTCCATCAATAATTTTCTGCGCAAGAGCACGATAAACGGGATAGATCGCATCTTCGCCAGCTCCTCCGACTGTATCAAGTTGACCAAGAGAAAAGGTGATCGAGGTTGTCCTATCCCCTGTTACAGGATCTATAAAAGAGAGGTCTCGTAGAGAATTAGAATCAGCATAATCATATTCTGCATCTGCCTGCACTGTCTGTGGGCCTACGACCAGTTTGCCCGTAGTTGCATTAACAACGGAAACCTCTACAGAAATCGCTTTGCGGTTTTCTGTACCCATGATGTTTTTGCGTAAGTCTCCACTCTTGTCATCTCTGTCGTAGCGGTAACCAATGCGATCATTGCTTGTACGGACAATTTTGGCTTTGAGAATCCAGTCCCCTTCTCCTTTGCTATAACGGAAATTTGCAGTCTGGGAAATGGCTCGAACAAGGGCATCGGTCAGTTCTCCTTCGTGGTCACCAACTACATAAGGGACAGACACGGCGATTTTCTCTCCTCCGTCGAAGTGGTAACCACAAGCGGACAGAAAAACGAGGCTAAGGATACTGAGAGTTCTCATTTTTTGGATTTGGATTTTCGATTCTCAATCCTAGCTAATTTAGCGCCTACAATCTCCAAGCGCTTCTGACTTTGCTTAGCTACTTGAGAAGTTGGATAGCTTTGGAGAATCTTGACATAGTAAATTTTTGCAGCGCCCCACTTATTGGTCCGCTCATAGAAACGTGCCATATCAAAGAGTGACATTGCATAGCGCTCTTGCATACGACTGAAGCTCTCTGTAGCAACCGCTAGCCTATCCTCTCCGGGAAAACTCGTGCGAAACTTGCGGATGTTGAGCTCAGCTAAATCGAGTAGATCGGGGTCAGGATACTCAGACTGGCTTTGTTTGAAGTAAATTTCTCCAATTCCAATATAGCTCTCAACTGCTAAGGGGTGCTTAGGGAAACGACGGATCAGTGTCTGATAAGACTCTATCCCCGCACGAAAATCTTCTCGCTTGGCAAGAACTTCGGCTTTCCCAAAAAGAGCATGAGCAGCAAGTTCATTGTGAGGAAGAGCGGAGATTACCTCGTCATAGATCGCAATGGCTTCTGCACCAGCTGGCATCCACTTGGGCATACTTTTTAATCCCATTAAATGCTTGCGAGCTCCATCGCGAAATTTCTCTGCAATTTCAAACTTAAATTGTATCGCTTCTTCAAAATATTTTGGCGTCGCTTGCCTGGTCAGATAATCAGTCAGATGGGTGTTGGCCATCTCATAATCTTCTAGATTGAAGTAGGCTACACCCAAAAAGTAGATCGCATCGCGTGCAAAGGGTGTAGAGGGGAAGTTTTTAATGACAACTTGTGCTTCTTTTTCAAGTTTTCGCCATTCTTTTGCTTCGTAGAACTTGAGGATAGAGCTGTGGTATTCCTGGACCGATTGTGTAGATGCTATGTCTCTTTCGACGAGTTTTCCGTCTTTGAGAGTGTAATCCGCAAAGCAGCATAAGGAGGAAGCAAGAAAAAGAATAAATAGTACACGCATAATAGCCAAGATTCTAACGAGATTTGGTCAAGATGTCAATTCACATATGTGAGGAAACTTCTACAACAGCAGGATGGGCATCTAAACGATCTTTCAACTCCTCGGAAAGGGAAATACCCCAAGTAGAGTCTATAGATACTTTACCAACGATTCGCGCTCCTAAACAAAATTCCATAACAATTTCAGATTTCCCTGGCTGATCTCTAAACATTCTCTTTAATTCAAGTACGTGTGATAGGCGCATGGTCTTAGCATCTAGCTTCAGTTTCAACATTTTCACTACATCCTCTTTTTTCTTTTCAGGCTTTTCCACCTTTTGAGATTTTTTCTTTGCATTTCCTCGGAATTGAGACATTTTTGCCTGCATACGGGCTTTATCATAGGCCAAGTCGCAAGCCTGCACCATCTCTTCATTAGCTCTGCTCAA
Organism: Chlamydiota bacterium; assembly: GCA_021772375.1. GTDB lineage: Bacteria > Chlamydiota > Chlamydiia > Chlamydiales > Rhabdochlamydiaceae > Sacchariniichlamydia. The sequence goes on from JAJFME010000017.1 coordinate 32,978, forward strand.
ATCATCGAGCCAGCGACAACGGAGTTTGATTTCCCCTCCTATCTCTTTTTCGATCTGCACAACTGCATAAACAAGCTGATTTTCTAAAAGTAGGTGCCCTTTTTCATCGAATAGATCGGACCAAATTGGTAGTTCATATCGAACATCGCTATCCCCTATTGTCAGAATCGCAAACTTTCGTCCTGAGCGTGAAGAAAGGCGAATATTTACTGACTCGATCACAAATCCAACACGGCAGACCGCCCCATTTTCGAGCTGCCCAATTTTCTCCAGATTAACACAAGACAGCCTCTGCAAGAGCTCTTGCACATCATCTAGTGGATGTCCACTAAGGTAGAAGCCCAAGAGCTCTTTTTCTTTGCGTAAGGTATCCATTTTTGAAAGGGGGGCCACATTGGGGGGCTCTGTAAAACGTGAATCTTCTTCTTCTATCAAAGAGAAAAAATTGAGCTCCCCACGCAACTTTTCTTTTTGGTCTCTTTGAGCCGCCTGGTACATGGGCTCAACACTTTCTAAAAGCTCTGCACGTGTCCAATCAGTGAAGTCAAAAGCACCTACCTCCACGAGGCATTCAATCGCCTTCTTCCCTACTTTCTGTGTGTTAATACGCTGGATAAAGTCATATAAAGACGCAAATACTCCATTGCTTTTTCGCTCTTCAATAATCGCTTCTACGACTCCATGTCCGACACCTTTAACGGCTGTCATCGCAAAACGAATTCCTTTTTCAACTGCCACAAATGCAGTGCCCGATTCATTCACATCAGGAGAAAGGATTGCAATGTGCATCGCTTGGCACTCGCGGATGATTTTCGTTACTTTGGCAAGATCATCCCGATCACTTGTCATCAGTGCTGCCATCCAATGACTAGGATAGTTAGCTTTTAGATAAGCTGTTACATAACTTACATACCCATAAGCTGCCGCGTGTGATTTGTTAAAACCATAAGAGGCAAACTTTTCAATCTTATCGAAAACTTCTATCGCAATGTTCTCATCAATACCGTTCTTTTGAGCCCCTTCACGGAACTTTACCCGCTGCCGAGCCATCTCATCGCGGTCTTTTTTTCCCATTGCCTTGCGCAAGACATCTCCAGCTCCAAGACTGTACCCTGCGAGACGCTGCGCTATCATCATAACCTGTTCTTGATAGACCATAATACCATAGGTCTCTTCCAAGATCTCTTGCATTTTGGGGTGGTCGAACTCAATTTTTTCCCGTCCATGCTTCCGATTAATAAACGAAGGGATCATCTCCATCGGACCTGGACGATAGAGAGCACCGACCGCGATGATCTCTTCAAACTTATCAATATGTAACTGTTTCGACAAATCCTGCATCCCACCTGATTCAAGCTGGAACAGACCAAGCGTCTTCCCTTGATTGAGTAGATTAAACGTCGCTTTATTTTCGAGAGGCAGGCGAACCCAGTCGATTTCCTCATGAAGACTCTCTTTGATCGCATCGACCGCAAGTTGAATTGCAGTTAGAGTCTTTAATCCCAAGAAGTCAATCTTGAGCATCCCGACAGCTTCTACTGGCTTCATGGGGAACTGCGTTACAAGAACACTGGCGTCTTTTGCATTACATACAGGGATATGATCAACGAGAGGATCTGCACAAACAATAAGTCCTGCTGCATGAATTCCTGTATTACGAACAGACCCTTCAAGGGTTTTTGCTAAATTGATAAGTCTTTTGGTCTCTTCATCAGACTCGTATCTTTGACGCAGGTCTGGATCAAGCTCTAATGCCTTATCGATGGTCATGTTCGGGTCTTCAGGGATGAGCTTCGCGATTTCATTCACTTTTACAAGAGCGACACTCAAGACTCTACCCACGTCTTTGATCGCCATCTTTGCTTTCATCGTGCCGAAAGTGATAATCTGGGCTACGTTCTCTTTCCCATACTTGCGGATTGTATAGTCGATTACTTCAGAGCGACGCTCCATGCAAATATCCACATCGATATCAGGATAGGAGACTCGCTCCGGGTTGATGAATCGTTCGAAGAACAGGTTGAATCGAAGGGGTTCGATATCAGTAATCCCAATCAGAAAGCAGACGATAGCTCCAGCACCCGATCCCCTTCCAGGTCCGACAGGGATCCCTTCGCTCTTCGCCCAAGCAATGAAGTCATAAACAATGAGAAGGTAATCTCCTAGTCCTTTGGAGATAATTAGATCAAGCTCATAACTCAACCGATCTCGAACAACCTGCATAGGGTCTTTCTCTGGGTATTTCTCCGCTACCTTCTCTAGAGCTTTTTCATCATAACGCCTTACTATTCCTTCTTCACAGAGTTGTCGCAAAAATGCTTCTGCAGCCTTTTCTCTCTCCTTCGGAGTGTAGGCTGTACCCTCAAGCTGAGGGGGCACAAAGACAGGATAAAATTTCGAAGTGAAATCGAGTTCAAACTCACATTTCTCAGCAATCTTCACCGTCTCAGCAAGAGCTTCTGGGCAATCTGCGAATAACTCTTCCATTTGCAAAGGAGACTTGAAATAAAGCTCGTGACTCAATTGCACTTTTCTCTTCGGGTTGGGAATGCGGTTTTTAGGAGCCCCCTGTGAGTCTCTCTCCCAGATTTCACATGGTTCCCCCGAAGAAACGTTCATTAAAACCTCTTGTGCACGCCAGTCTCCCCGGTCAATGTAACGGGTATCGTTTGCCGCAACAAGGCGAATATTCTTTTCTTTCGAAAGAACCTTCAACCGCTCGATCACCTTTTCCTGTTTCTCTTGGTGATCCAATGAGGCTTGAAAAAGCCATGATTCCTGGTCCATTCCATCTGCGCGCATCTGCGCTTCATCCATCTTGTGACGAGTCAGCTCCAGGTAGAAATCTTCCTTAAACAATTCATGAAAAAACCGAATCTCATCTTCCAAAGCTATTTCATCGTCGTTGACAATAAGCTCAGCAACTTTGCCTCGCATCGGACCAGACAGGCAAATCAGCCCCTCTGCACACTCTTTTAAAAGTTCCTTGTCGATACGAGGGGTGTAATAGAATCCTTCCAAATAAGCCAACGAACTGAGCTTACACAAGTTCTTGTAACCAGCCTTATTTTTTGCTAGAAGAACAATCGGATACCCGGCCTTCTGGCCTCCAATCCGCTTTTTCTCATGCCTGGAAATAGGCGCTACATAAAGCTCACAGCCAATGATGGGCTTTACACCCGCCGCCATACAAGCTTTAGAGAAGTCGACAGCACCGTGTAAGTTCCCCTGATCTGTCAAAGCAAGCGCTGGGATCTGATGCTCCGCAGCACGTTCTGCTAGCTTCTTAACAGAAGCTGTTGAATCAAGAATAGAAAACTGAGAATGGACGTGTAAAGGGACCCAAGACATGCCTCAAGAGACTAGCAAAAAGCGCGAATAGCAAGCAACAATTAGCTCAATTCCGGTTCGGCAGCATCATCATTATCTGCTGTTGAAATCGTAGGAGGCTCTTCTCTGCGTGAACCTACCTTCCAAAGAGGAAGAAGAAGGAGAACAGCTAAAGCACCGCAAGCTCCAACTGTCGTAAAGAATCCTTGCCAACCAAATTTTTCACAGATTGCCCCCAAGGGATAACCAGCTGTGGCAGCGCCAATGTATGCCACTAAGCCTACAAAACCCGTTGCAGAACCCGCTGCCTTTTTCCCAGCTAGCTCAGCTGCTACCATTCCGATGAGCATCTGCGGTCCAAAAATCAAGAACCCGATTGTAAACATCAAAACAGAATCTAAAATAGGCATTCCCGCAGGAGAAAACCAAAAGGCTGCCAGAGCAAATATTACTGCCAAACTAAACAGAATATTGATAGGACCACGCCGCCCACGGAAGATTTTATCTGATGCCCAGCCCGCTACCAAGCTACCAAAAATACCTCCAATCTCGAACCAGAATATACAAGCTCCAGCTGTCAAAAGAGAATACCCCTTCATCTCAACGAGGAACAGCGCGCTCCAGTCGTTGATTGCAATCCGGATAATATAGACGAAGAAATAGGAGACCGCCAGGATCCAAATGAACTTATTTTTTAATACATGGTTGAAGAGAATCTGCCTGGCGGTAGATTTTTTTCCGTCATCAGGCTCTTCTTTTTCTGCAGAGTAATCATTTTTATACTTTTCAATAGAAGGCAGGCCCATTGAGCGAGGAGTATCCCGAAGCCGATTGATTACAAAAAGCCCCCCAATGATACAAAGGACACCTGGGATATACATCGCAAAACGCCACCCCCATAGATGTGCACACACTGCAGCTATTAAAGGGATTAGCGCCCCTCCTACACTATGTGAAGTATTCCAGAATCCCCACCAAGTTCCCCTCTCCTTCTGAGAGTACCAGTGAGTTAATAAGCGAGCACAAGGAGGCCACCCAAACCCCTGAAAATAGCCATTGAGACCCCAAAAAATCGCAAAAAATACAATGGAGGATGACATCCCAAAGCAAATATTGAGCACCCCCGTGAGGATCAGCCCGACCCCCATGAAAAATCGCGGATTGGCTCGATCAGAAAGAACCCCACTTAAGAACTTACTCCCTCCATAACAAATGGATAAGATACTGGCCAAGATTCCAAGGTCTCCCTTATCAAATCCCAGATCCTGCATAAGCGACGGCATCGCAAACGTGAAGCTTTTGCGAGAGAAATAATAGAATATATAGCCAACATACATTCCATAGAACGTACGCCAACGCCAATATTTGTATTTCTGCTTGACGACCTCTTTATCCTCAATCTCTTCAGCAGGAGGAGAGGGCCTCAAGAAGGAGAATAATTTCATATAATTCGCTCCATTCCGATGGTCTATCGTACCGGATAATTGGGGGAAAGTCAATCAAATCCAAGCTCCACGTAGGCAGTTGAAATTTTACTTACATACGTCCATAAGTAAAATTAAAATTAGGAGAGGGAGCAGGATGGTAGATCGGGGCGTTGACAGAACAGAGCGGCATCGTGATGAGGGACTCTATATCCCCCGCGTTGAAAACGAAAAAAAAGAACGTGAAAAATTTTCCCCTCTTCCGCCTGAAGAAGATGAACAAATTCTTTTAGCTACTTTTTTTGGTTACCTCAAAAAAATATTCGACGCTTTCTCTCCTTCAAAAAAAATTGCAGGACAGGTGATCGATCTCCAAGCTATTATTGAAAATTTGAAGCATCTCAAAAGACTTCTAGAACAACTCTCTCAAAAAGACGTAAGCAAATCGGCTGAATTTGCCACAGAGCTCTCTGACGTATGGTGCTCCTTACTCGAGAACTTTGATAACACTGAAGTGATCGAAAGAAAAAATCTACAGGAAGTTGCAAGCTTTAGGGAAATGCTCGATACCATCAAAAGCTATCCTCCCAACTCAGAGCATCGTTTTGGCTACTATCTCCTCCAGCATGCAGGCAAAGACTGGCTCCCCTTCCCCTTTATTGAAATCCTGGAGACCTTGCACAAGGGGTACAAAGGAGATGGAGAAAACAGCACGCTTGCTAAATGGTGCCAACTCGTCGACAGCGTGATTGCTAACCTCCAAGCCAAGTTTCCCTTCCAGCCCGGGGGCTAGAATTATCCACTCGACCATCAAGGAGTCTTTCAAACCCCTCTTCCCCATGAAATCTGGCCCAGTGCTTAGCCGCCAGCAGCTCCCTGAGTGAAATGTAGCTCACACAGTCCAAAAGAGTCTCAGCTGATTGAAAATATCCCTCCATACAAACCCTTGCAAAAAGGGATTTTCCCTGAATGGTTTGCTGCGCCCCCATAGAAACAAGGCTTTGAATGAGGGAGGGGTGTTGACCCACGCAAGCTAGGTACAAAGGAGTCGATCCAGCTGCATTTGTAAACTCTCTATCTTCTTCTTTAATCAACTGCCGCATACGCTCACAGTCTCCTTCTCTACAAGCATCCTCTAAAGCTCTACTCATCTGGATTATCACCTAAATCTCCTCCATTTACTCCAAGTTACTGTAATACTACACTTCTATTGGCTTCAACCTTCAATTACACGAAAGTTGCGACCAAACCTCTATTCCTCTATCATGAGCGCTCTATGAAATACCCAATCGCTAAAGGCGTTTTTGATATCTTGCCTAAAGATCCTTCCCCTGAAGGTGTATGGAGAGCATCCCACCTGTGGCATTTTGTCGAAGAGACGATCCACGATCTAGCTAGGGCTTATGGATTTCATGAGATTCGTACACCCATCTTCGAGCGAACCGAACTATTTGTACGCGGTGTAGGAGAGAGTTCTGACATCGTGACCAAGGAGATGTACACCTTCAACGACAAGGCCGACCGATCAATGACCCTGCGCCCTGAAGGAACAGCTTCTGTCATGCGTGCTTTTGTAGAAAAAAGACTCGACCAGCAAGGGGGGCGGCAAAAACTCTACTATATTGGTCCTATGTTTCGTTACGAGAGACCCCAAGCAGGTCGCTACCGCCAGCACCACCAATTTGGAGTGGAAGCAATCGGCGATCCCTCTCCCGAGCAAGATGTAGAGATCATTGACCTCTTATGCGAGTTCTACAGGCGCTTGGGGCTCAAAAACTTGACTGTAATGCTCAACTCCGTAGGGGATAATGACTCACGTGAAGCGTACCGAACTGCGCTGCGAATATTCTTAGAGCCAAAGCTCAATGATCTCTCGGAAGAAAGTAAAACCCGTTTTAAGCAAAATATACTTCGCATCCTCGACTCGAAAAACCCAAATGATCAAAAAGCTCTAGAAGGAGCTCCCTCTCTATTGAATTTTCTATCGGAAGAGGCAAAAGAGCACTTTGCAAAGGTAAAGAGCCTCCTAGAGAAGCTCGGCATTCGCTATGAGCTTAACCCCAAGCTAGTGCGTGGTCTCGATTACTACACCAAGACAGTCTTTGAAGTAACTTCTGGTGAACTAGGTGCACAAAATGCGATCGGAGCAGGAGGGCGCTACGATGGTCTTACCGCCCTTTTAGGTGGACCAGACCTTCCTTCGGTAGGGTTTGCAGCAGGGCTAGAACGAATCATCCAAACGATGCTTGGACAGAATGTGGAACTACCAACCCCTCCACACCCACAAATTTTTCTTGTTCCTCTTGGAGACGCTGCCAAAGCTTATTGTACAGAGCTTGTTTTTCAACTCCGCCATCAAGGCGTTGCTGCAGAAATCGACTGGAACCCCAAAAAAGTTGGGAAAACTCTTGAACATGCTTCTCACATAGGTGCAACCTATGCATTAGTACTTGGTGATGACGAGCTTGATAGCCAATCTATCAAGCTAAAAGAGCTGGCTTCCCGGAAAGAAATCCCTCTTTCTCTTGTAGACCTGCCAAAATTTCTTCTTGGCGAAGAATAGATAATTCCTTTAAACTGGACGAAAGAATAGGAGTGTTTTATGTTTTTTCGTTCATTTCTTGTATTATCCCTTGCATCTTTGACTCTATTTGCCGAAGAGCAAAGCGAGCTAGCCAATAGGTCTTCGAAAGTTTCAGAGGCATTCGGCCACCTAATCGGGAAGAATCTTGACTCCATGGGTGTAGAGTTCGATGTCGAACTTGTTGCTAAGGGATTGAGAGATGCCGTAAATGGAAAAGCCGCTCCAATGAGTGAGACTGAATGCATTGAAGCCATCGGCGCCGCACAGGAAGAAGCCTACAAGGCGCAAGCAGAAGCGAACCTTGCAAAAGCAGAAACCTTCTTGAAGAGTAATGCCAAAAACAAAGGGGTTACCTCTCTCGAAGAAGGAAAAATCCAATACAAGGTCGATAAGAAAGGGAAAGGAGAAAAGGTAGCAGCCTCTTCAAGTCCTGTAATTCGCTATGTAGGTAAATATCTAGACGGTTCTGTATTCGGACAATCAAAAGATGCTGAAACTCTCTCCCTTGAAGAGTCCATTCCAGGGTTCAGCAAAGGGCTTGTGGGAATGAAAGAAGGAGAAAAGCGCACGCTTTATATCCACCCAGAATTCGGATATGGCACGCAGGGCTTTCTTCCTCCAAATTCCCTACTCACTTTTGAGATTGAGATCGTAAAAGCCAACACTCAACAAGAAGAGCTGACCGATTCACTCATCATTGAATCCGAGCAAGAAACAGCACCTGCTCCAGAATTGGATTCTTCTGTGGTCCGTTGAATATCATTCTATTTCAACCACAAATTCCACAAAACACAGGTAACATCGTACGCACATGCGCGGTCACAGGGTCCAAACTCTTCCTGGTCACACCTCTAGGATTTAGCGTCTCAGACCGACAGCTCAAGCGAGCCGGTCTTGATTATTGGAGCGGCGTCGAAGTAAACTTTATTGACGATTTAAAGGCTTTTTTACACAATGCTTCTCAGCGCTTTTTTTTCTATTCATCACATGCAACAAAACGCTACACAGACGTTGAGTATGATAAAGATGATTTTCTGATTTTCGGATCAGAAACTAGTGGATTACCTCAAGAGTTTCGGGATATGTGGCCCGAACAATTTTGTACAATTCCACAAAGGGAAGGAGTCAGGTGTTTAAACCTAGCCAACGCCGTTTCCATCGTGTTATATGAAGGATGGAGGCAGCTGGAATTTTTGTAGTTAATAAATAAAATGAATCAAGGTCGATTTTCATTTCCTCTGCAGATGGCCCTCGCTACCCTTTTGGGTATTTGTGTCGGCCTTTTTTTTGGGGAACGCTGTAGTTTCTTCCAGCCCTATACAGCTGCATATGTGATGATCCTCAAAATCACAGCCATCCCTTACTTGATCGTCGCAATTATCCATGGTATAGGCCTTCTCACTAGGGCCCAGGCAATGCAAATCCTCAAAAAAGGATCCATCTTCATTGCGCTGGCACTTTTTCTTAACGTCTGCATCATCTACTTGATCAATTGGACCTACCCTGCTGGGGATGGGCCAAGGCACATCGGCTACGTGCTGAAAGAGATCCCCTCACTCAACTTTGCAGAGATCCTCATCCCTGAAAACATCTTCTACTCCTTGTCCAACAATGTTATTCCGGCCGTTGTAGTGTTCTGCATTTTGATAGGAATTTCTCTTATGTATTTGGCTGACAAACAACATATGATGTCTGGCCTACAAACACTACTCGATGCCCTGACAAAAGTCACCTCCTGGATCGCTCGCATCACTCCTATTGGAACGTTCATCATCATGGCTAACCAGGTGGGTACGATCCAAGTCTCCACGATCAAGCAAATGAGTACCTATATCATTTTGTATATCCTCGGGACTAGCATTGTGACGTTTTGGATTGCTCCAAGGCTAGCTAGCATGCTCACCCCGATGAAGACCTTCACCTGGATTAAGAACTTAATCCCCGTTCTTGTCCTTGCGTATACGACAACGATGACAATTGTAGCCCTACCCTACATCATCAATATCATCCGAAGAGAAGTGCAAATGCTCTATCCAAAGGATGAAAACGTCCAAAGCCAAATCCAGGGTACCGTCTCGGTCATCTTCAACTTGCCTTTAGGCTCTATTTTTACAGCAGCCTTTGTCTTTTTTATGGCCGTTTTTTTCTCTATGCCTTTGACGTTCCTTGAACAGATAAAACTACTGCTTACCACTTTCCTTACAAGCCTCGGTGCTGTAGGCCTTGGGTCATGGATCAACAGTTTGACCTTTATTTTGGATGCCTTGGGCCTTCCTATTGATGCTGTGGATCTTTATCTAGCTGTTGTCCCTTTTACAGCAGGCTTCCAATCACTTGTCTCTGTTATGCTGATTGCAACCATTGCCTTTCTAATCATGCTAGCTGGACGAGGACTGCTTACTCTCAACTGGAAAAAGTTGACATTTGGCACCGCGTTTACAGCTCTACCCGTCCTACTTATCTTCGGTGCCATCAAACTATACAACCCTCTCCCTGCCATCAAAAATGAATCCAAAACCATCTATGATTTAGAAATTGAATCCGATGCGACCGTACGCGTCTACACCAAGAAAAAGCCAGAAAAATTTCCAGAGCCCCCAGAAACGAAGGGCCCTACTCTCCAAAGAATCTTCCAAACAAAAAAACTCCGCATTGGCTACGACCCCAATGCAGCTCCCTTCTGTTTTTTAAATAAACACAAAAAACTAGTCGGCTTCGACGTTGCCTACGCCTATCAACTCGCCTATGACCTCGGATGTGATCAGATTGAGTTCATCCCCATCACATACGGGAAATTAGGAGAACAGCTAAAAGACAACATCTTTGATATCGCAATGTCTGCGATCTCTATTTCTGAAGAACGCTTAAAATCAATGTGCTTCCCCGAACCAATCCTAGAAGCTAAGATCGTCTTCGTCACTAAAGATAAACACCGCAACAAAATCTCCACACTCAAAGCTGTGAAAGAACAGCGCCATCTTAAAATCGCAGCCTTAATCAATACAGCCTACGAAGGGATCGCCTATGAGAACTTCCCCCATCACGAAATCATCCTGCTAGAGAGCTACGAGGAATTTGACAAAAAAAATCCCCCAGCCGATATTCTCATCTGGGACGAACAGGAGGCTATCGCCTGGACAACAGCCCACCAACAGTTCCATGTGGTCTATCCTAAACCGAACCTTGGTAAAGAAACTCTCGGCTACCCTGTACGATTTGGAGATCCAGAATTTCTCTGCTATCTCAATTCTTGGTTAACCCTCAAAGCAAATGTTGGATTTAAAGAAGAACAGTACGACCTCTGGATCCGGGGTAGAACACAAGCAGCAGCTCCTCCAGAACCTCGCTGGTCCTTTATGGACAATGTCCTCCACTGGGGCGATCAGCCTCAATAAAACTCGACCCACAATACCCCAGGCAGCTATTAGGATTGGGTGAGCACGTACCCTTGTACCGCCCACCAAAACCAGTAACACTCTCTAAACTTAGCAAATAAAGCATTTTGGAATGGCTTATACGGATACTCCTAGGTTGATTGATGCCCAAAACACGTAAGATATCTCTAACTATCAAAAAAGGCGTAAGAGCTTAAGCTCCCACGCCTCTTTAGCAAGAACAGAAAAACTTATTTTTCTATAAGTTTAAATTACTTAGACCCACCGGAAGAGATGAATTCCTCAAGAGTCTTCTGATCGCGGAACCCAACAAGACGCCCCTTCTCTTCCCCATTCTTAAAAAGGATCAATGTAGGCACGCCCTTGACACCATGAGCATCAGCCAAAGCTTTTGACTGGTCGATATCCACCTTCACAATTTTGGCTTTGCCTTTTACTTCATTTGCGAGCTCATCCAAAACTGGGCTAAGCCTTTGACAAGGACCGCACCAGGAGCCATAAAAATCAACCAGAACAACCCCAGAGCCTGTCTCGCTCTTGAAATTTGATTCGTTGATCACTTTCACGCCTTCGCCTGCAAAAACAGGTAAGCTTCCGAAAAGCGCTAGTAGAAAAATTCGTATATACATAATAAACCTCAAATTTTTAAGACATTCGATGACAATAGGAATAACATAAACGAGTTATTTAACACATGGGCAAATGTGGGTGCCCAGCGATTTCCTGTGATTTCACGAAGAACTGCAAAGACAACCCCTGTTACTGCACTCACAACAAACATTAGAATATTCATCCATCCAGGAGCAAAACCAAAATGCACGGCTCCAAAGATAGCGCCACTGGCAAAAACTCGTAAGACTCTTGAAGAGAGCCCATTCCCTGGAATCTTTTCTTCTAACTTACTGTGGATTACATCACGAAAAAGCCACTCTTCTACAATGGGAATCAGAAGAACTGCATATGCAGTAACCGAAATCTCCAGTGACCTGCGTAGAAACTCGTTAGAAATGCCCTCAACATATTTATAAAGATGGAAGTGCGCCTGCAACTGGCTACATTTACCTATCCACCTGCAGAGAAGGCTCTCTGTAGCTTTCATGGCAGCATAGCCAGCAGATAGAGAAACTGAGGCGCCTGCAACACCTAAGACAACATCTTTTTTCGAAATATCTTGAAAGCCGAAGTCTAAACTTCGGCTTGGCAAGGCAGTTGTCACTTGACTTCGCCCGTAAGGACAAACTCTTTGATGGTGTCTTTATCGCGTAAACCGACAAGACGACCCACCTCTTTTCCCTCTTTAAAAAGAATCAGAGTAGGAATCGATGTTACTTGGAAAGCTGAGGCCGTTTTTTGAGCCTTATCAATGTCAATTTTTGCGACTGTAGCTTTTCCCAAAACATCTTTTGCTACATCTTCCAAAACAGGTGTAAGCATACGACAAGGACCGCACCAGTCAGCATAAAAATCCACCAGAGTCAGTCCTGAGCTTACTCCTTGTTCGAAATTTTCTTCAGTCAAATATGTGAAACCTTCACTCATTTTTTTCCTCCGGAATGTAAATTCTCCTCATCGTAGCATACTTGGGGAATTTTGATTAAGAAAGTACTGATTAGCTCGGAATTTTCAGATCGAGATAGCCTTCAGAAGGACAACCTCCTTTGGGAAAACAAACCGATTATTGACAGTCAGTGGTTTTTTTGAAAATAAAGTTAAGCCCTCCAGTGCACTGAAAATAAAACGAAAGAGTTAACCAACACCTCCCTAAGGAGGTGTTCCTTTTGCACCAGATTTGTACCAGTCTTTAAGTGCATGAATTGCCTTGGAAAGATCGTTTGCAATTCTGTCTTGCGCCTCTCTTTTTGCTAGATGTGAATACGACTCCCAGACGATAGGTGTTCCAAAGACACAAGCAGTTTTTCCGAAAAGTTTAGGTAAAGTGCGATCTCGATCCCAGGATTCATGAGCACCATCAATATAAGTAGGAATAATTGCCGAGTGTGAGCGCATTACAAGTATTCCTATACCAGGTTTGATCTCTCCGATTTCACCCCCAGTTCTTTCTCCTTCGGGAAAGACAACTATCTGCTTACCTTCTTTTAAGAGCCTGATCAACGTCTTGAAAACAGAAGCATCTGCTGCGCCACCATGAACAGGGTGTGAATTCAAAGCACGAATGAACGATCCAAATAAAAAAGGCTTGAAAAGACCCTCTCGAGCAAGAAAATGGATTTCCTCTGGCCAAGATGAAGCCACAAGTGGGGGGTCGAAATAAGAGGTGTGATTTGGAGCAATGATGGCAGCGCGTCTGACAAAGTGCTCCATACCATATACCTTATGACGATAAAAAATCTTAAAGACACACCACGAGCAAAAAATAACAAATCGATAGATGAATCGCATGTTCTTCGAATGCAGCCAAGAAGGAATCAATTTTTTTGCTTGTTTGCGTTGGTACTCGACAATTTCTTCCACAACTTCCTCCATGCTAACTTCAGAAGTATCGATTCGATGGGCGCCTTTTGGACATTTTAGAGGAGCGATCTTTCGAGTAGAGTCAAATGCATCACGCCGATTGAGTTCTTTTTCCATACTTTTTGCATCGAATCCAGCAGCACCTTGCGGGTGCTTAGCTCTCATTTCTTCAAGTCGCCTTTTAGCTCGTACAGAAGACTTAGCATCGAGAAAAATTTTCACTTCTGCTTTAGGAAATACAACGGACCCCATATCTCTCCCTTCAAAAACAGCACTCTGTTTTTTGACGTAGGAGCGTTGCAACTTCCAAAGCGCTTTACGCACAGTTTTCATTGCAGCTACTTCTGAGACGACATCGTTAATTTTTTGGTTCCGAATCTCTTCTGTTACGTTTTCTTCATCAACAAAGTAACGACAGTCTCCATTCTGTTTTCGGATATCGAAAGAAAAGTTCTCTAGCTCTACTTCAATTGCCTGCGCATCTGATAAGGGAATTTGTTTGTTAAGTAGCACCCAAGTGAAAGCGCGGTACATGGCTCCGGTGTCGAAGTAAGTCATACCGAGCTTTTCAGCTACTTTTCTGGCAACGCTAGTCTTCCCGGTTCCTGAAGGGCCATCAATCGTAATGATCATCTTTATGCATACCACTTCAAGTAGAAATAAACGATGGGGGCGGTAAAGATCAGGGAATCAATCATATCGAGAACACCACCTAAGCCAGGTATTCGATTGCTATCTTTTACAGATGCATCTCGCTTTAATAGAGATTCTGCTAAATCTCCAATCTGCCCAAAAATGCCAATAACAACCCCGAGCCAAAGGGCATCGAGATATTCGAGGGGAAAAGAGGCTCCAGCAAACATTCTTCCCAAATAAACCATCCCTAAGCTGAGTAAGATAGTGCATACAAGCCCCCCTGCAGCACCTTCAATTGTTTTTTGCGGACTAAGGACAGGAGCTAAACGGTGCTTACCCCAAATACGACCTACAAAGTAAGCGCCAATGTCTGTGATTTTTGTCACAGCTACAAGATAGATCAACCACCACCTTCCGTCCGAAACGCTAGAAGGAGCAATCGGATATAAAATAGCCAGCATGTAACTGAGAGGAACTGCTACATAGATAACACCGAAAAATTCAACGGCAACATTGATCAATGCCTCTTCAGATTTGCGAAAACGATTCAAGAAAAATAGTCCTACACCTACTGCAAAAACAAATATCGGAAGTTCTTGAGAATGGATCCATTTGTGAGAAATGAAAAAAGCGATCACTTCAAGCACCGCGATGGATACCATCAAATGCGTTGCTGGCTTCACCCCTTTGGAACTAGCAAGTTGTGCATATTCCCACACACCTATTCCAGCCATGGCAGACACTGCGATCACAACAAGAACACTGACAACGGGGTTGACTGCGAAAATAACGAGTAGAAGTAGGACTACTACAATGCCAAATCCCATCGATGCTCGTTTACTTAAGTCTGCAAATTGATTGAGTTTCATTTTCCTAACCTTAATTCCCTTTTTTGATACTCGAGGATAGCTGCCAAAAGATCCTTTTCACTAAAATTTGGCCAAAGGACATCCGTCACAATAACTTCCGAATAGGAAATTTGCCAAAGTAAAAAGTTGCTAATGCGACTCTCTCCACTCGTACGTATAAGAAGATCTGGATCTTTCCACTGTGCCGTATCTAGATAACTGGCAATTAAATCCTCAGAAACCTCTTTTTTTGAAAGTTTTTTGGCAAGGCAGTCTTCAACGATCGCCGAAACAGCGCGTTTGAGTTCATCTCGCCCTCCATAATTTAAAGCGATTACGAGATCGAGACGATCTCCTGCACTAGTTGCCTCAACAACATCCTCTATAATGAGGCGCACATCCTTGGAAAACTTCGAGAGATCTCCAATCGCGCTCAATCGCACCCCCTCCTTAATCATCACATCACGCTGACGGAGTAGATAGGTCTTAAAAAGACGCATCAATGCCTTTACTTCCATCGGAGGGCGCTTCCAGTTCTCCGTCGAGAAGGCATAAACGGTGAGAGTTTTGATCCCAAGATCAACGGCGGCTCGCACATTCTGAGCAAGCCTTTCTGCTCCTCGCCAATGCCCTGCCATGAGAGGCAAACCTTGTTGTTGAGCCCAGCGTCGATTGCCATCCATAATAATCGCAACATGCTCAGGCATACGAAAATGATTTAGCTGTGCAAGCTCTTCTTCAGAATATGTTTTCACTTCTGCTTTATCCTCAATGAGTGCTGAATTCACTATAAGAACTCCTCATCTACTACAATCGTTTCTTCACGATTCGGCCCAACGGAAATTATAACAATTGGGACATTGCAAAAGTCTTCAATAAAAGTAATAAAATCTCGCGCATTCTGGGGAAGACCTCGGATTTTGTCTATCTTTTCAGTAGACGCTTGCCAGCCTGGCAGGGTTTCATAAACAGGCTCCACTCTTTGAAGGTCTTCAATAAGAGGAGGGGGTTTATCGATCTGCTCACCGTCTAGCAAATATCCAGTACAAACTTGTATTTCTTCAAATTGATCCAGTATATCAAGTTTTGTTAAGACTAGGCTATCTACTCCATTGAGCTGAACAGCATGGCGAGCCAGAACCAAATCTAACCACCCAATTCTCCGTGCTCGTCCAGTAGTAGTCCCAACCTCTCTGAAATTCTCTATACCCTTAAATTCTTCTAGAGCGTCAGGGCTAACCGCTGTAGGAAGAGGGCCTGAACCTACACGGGTCGTATAGGCCTTTAAAACCCCAAGAACTGATTCAATTCCTGTCGGCCCAATTGCAGCTCCTGCTGAGACAGATGAGCTATGAGTAGACGTAGAGGTCACAAACGGGTAGCTCCCAAGAACTCCGTCAAGCAACGCTCCCTGCGCACCTTCAAAAAGAACAGTTTCATCCCTAATAAGAGCTTCCCTGATACGCCCTTCAACATCTTGCACAAAAGGCCTAAGTAATGCGGCATAATCCAGATATTCTTCATACACAGCATCTATATCGATAGGCTTCTGTCCAAAAATCTTTCCTAATTCGAGATTCTTCGCTGACGTAAGAATCTCGAGCCGCTTCCTGAAAATTTCAGGGCGCATGAGTTCTGCCACACGCACTCCAATACGAGCAGCTCTATCCATCACGCAAGGGCCTATACCACTACCAGTCGTGCCAATCGCCTGATTCCCCTTTCTCTCTTCATAAAAGCGATCAAGTTCTCGATGAAAAGGGAAAATAAGATGAGCATAAGGAGAGATGTAGAGACGAGTAGTGAGATCTAATCCGAGCTCGCCTAGGCCTCGAATCTCTTCGATAAGGACCCTCGGATCAATCAGACAACCACTTCCAATGTAGATGCGAGTGTGGGTATGTAACACTCCAGAAGGGATTAAGTGAAGTCCAAGCTCTTTACCTTCAGCTTTAATCGTATGCCCTGCGTTGTTCCCCCCCTGAGAGCGAACAATGTGTGAGGCTCGAAGAGAGAGCAGGTCAACAATTTTACCCTTTCCCTCATCTCCCCACTGTAATCCAACAACAACAATTCCAGGCATAGCAAAATAATAATAGATTTCAAAACAAACCCTTTTAACACAAGCCCCGCTTCAAAAGAAAGCAGAAAAGCGTCTCACCACCAGAAGTCACAATTTTTTTGAGTAGACAATTTCCGTTATAATGGGATACCCTCGCTAGCTAACGGATTAATTTATTTACTAGGAAATCATGGAAAAAAGAAAGCGTTGGCAGCTGCTACTTATCTTGGGCGTCCTCGTCCTAACAATCTATAACATCCTTCCCACTGTCTTCTTCTACTCAAAACCACTGAAAACCCCTATTAATGAGAGCTCCTCTTCAAAAATCTCCTCTCAGATCATGGAGCGAGTCAACCACCTAGAGAAGGAGTCTGAGCAGTGGCTCTCCGCTTTTGCTAAACAACTGGGCTTAAAGCCTCAATCAATTGCCAGCGACACGGAAAACCCACAATATATTTCTGTCACTTTCAAAAATGTTCAGGATGCAGAGCTCTTCCGAAAATTTCTTCCCCGAGCAGGGGCCCTTATTTCTTTTGTTCCGGCCCAGCTCTCCCTTTATGAAACTGAAGAAATTGCCTCTAAAACTGTTGTTGTACAAAGAAAAATCCCACTCCATTTCTCTGAAACAGACAAAGACAGCTATTTTCAATTTTCAGACAAGTTTCAAAAAAATGGGATCCCCACCGCTCTACACCGCACCCTCACCTTTGACCGCGTCCTTCAACTAGGAGTGGCGATTGCAGGCCCAAGAGAGAATGCGAAACAAGTTCAAGCGATAGCATCTACCCCAGCTGGTTTTGAGCGCCAAAACCTAGTGCTTAAGCTAGCTCAAGACCTTCTTGCTCATGTAAAAGTTTTCGGTGAGACGGATTTTGTAGCCAAACGCTATTTCTCTTCCTTTTCTCAAATCGAAACAGAAAATCGCGATGCGTTGATTCAAAACTTTATAGGAGCTCTAGAACAAACAAAAGACCAAGTCAAACTAGATCGTATCAGCCTCCAGTCAGAGGCTCAGAGCTTAAAAGCAAAGGGAAATTTCCTAGAGACCGAAAAGCAGCAGCGTCTGGAGCAACTTAGCTCTCAAGAAAAAACCTTAGAACAAGCTGGAGCTCTTGTTAAAAAACACAAGGGGTCCTTTGCAGCAGGCAAAACACCTTGGACATTCAAATCTCTCAATGCAAAGCTCGAAGAGGGCTTTGTCTCTGTACAAAACAATGAGACAAAGACCCAATCCCTAGAATTTGGAGAGAACAATCCTTACGTACGAAGCCTTTCCATTGACTGGAGCGCAGAAACAATCTCCCTCGACCTCCACTCTGATATAATTTCTCTTAAGGAAAAAGCTGTAAATAAGAGCCACTCCTACCTCAAAGACCAAGTCGACCAGTTTATTTTCAATGAAGTTGCTTACGAATCGCGCACCTCTGGTGAGCAAATCATGCCTCTTGGCACCGGCTTCCAAGTCAAACTCAACCGTCTAGAAGGCAGCAATAGCTTCCTTGCTATGCGCCTCTCCCAAATTGCGGAAGCGCGTTCAGAAGAACTCCGTCAGACCCTACTCTCCCACTGGCATCCTAAGCACCCTGACCTAAGCAAAGAGAGCTTCCCTGTTTGGGATTACGAAACCTATTCTAACCTCCCAGCCCACGAGCGCAAACTAGGGCTCGTAATTTACGCTCCTGCAATGCGTGCAGAAATGCCAAAAGGGGGTCTACACAATAGCTCTGTCTATGTAATTGCCAAAGGACTCGACAAAATCTTACAAAAATTACAGGCTAGCCCAAACTCTGAAGATTCCCAACAATTCTTCCAAGATTTCAATATCTTAAAAGATCTTCTACAGCAAAATGGCTTCTTCGGCTATCCAGGAAACACCTTATCTGCCAGCGCAGACTTCGCTAACGACTTTGTCTTTGAAACAGAAGATTTCTACCTCCCCGTTCTCAATGCCACACGTGAAGATTTTACTGTGCATGGAACAAAGCGCTACGCAATCTTGGAATTCACAGATAGCTCACAAAGAATCCTCACAGAGAATAAAATTGCCGACAAGGTCCACGAGGATCTGTTGAAGTGGCGCGATGATTACAATGCGGCGCAATTAGGCCTATCCGGATCCGGCCGTTATGACATCCCTAAACCTACACAGAACGTCCTACTCAGCAACCTAAAATTAAGTTGGAGCAAATTCTTTTCCGGTGACGATCGTAAAATTCTCAAGTGGGGTCTTGATCTCTCAGGAGGAAAAACCGTACAAATCGAGCTGCGCGACCAAAGCAACCGCCTTGTCACCAATGATGACGAGATCAAGCAGGGAATGAACGAGCTTTTCCAACGAGTAAATAAAATGGGGGTCTCAGAAGTGAGCATCCGCCGTGAAGGCAACTGCATCACACTCGACTTTCCAGGTTCTCAAGGGCTTTCAGCAAGTGAGCTAATTAAAGCCTCAACCATGTATTTCCACATCGTCAATGAAAAGTTCAATGAACGCAACCCTCTGCTTGCAGAAGCATCCAATCAATTCCTCCAAGACATTTGGAATGAAGCTGTCGTAACAGGACGAAAAACATCCGAAGACATCGCCCAGATCGCATGGCGTCACCTACATGGAGACTCCGTAGATCCAGAGATAATCCAACCTCGAAGTGAATCAGCACGCATTTTACACGAAAACGGTCTGCGCCTTGCAAGTCCTCTAGATTACACAATCAATAACCTGTTTGATGACACTGTCTCCGAAATCGCTCTTATGCGCGGAAATGACTTCACGGAGTGGCATGGGAAAACCCACCCATTAACACTTGTTTTCCGCAATTTCGCACTCGAAGGAGCAAATCTCAAAAACGTGCAAGCGGGTTATGACCCCAACAAAGGAAACTTCCTTAACTTTGAGATCAAAGGAAAGGAAACTCTCAAATCTGGAGAAAAAATCAACCCACGTGAAGACCTACACACCTGGACTTCCCAGTTCTCCAAAGACAAAATCACTGGAACTCCGAACGCGGCATTCTCCAGCAATGAGGGGTGGCGTATGGCTGTTCTCCTCAATGGCTCGATCATTACCTCTCCAACTCTTACTTCCGCCATCCGTGAAGGAGGCTCCATCGAAGGAAGCTTCACACAACGAGAAGTCAATCAGCTCGAAGCTGATCTAAAAGCTGGATCCCTCTCCTTCACTCCACGGATCCTCTCTGAAAAAAATGTGAGCCCCGAGCTTGGCGCTAAAGAGAGAACTTTTGGGATCTTGGCCACCTGTGTAGCTCTTATACTTGTAGTGCTCTGCATGATCTCCTACTATCGATTTGGCGGATTCATCGCATCCATCGCAGTTATCGTAAACCTGCTCATTATGTGGGCTACACTCCAAAATCTAGGAGCAACGCTCACACTTGCCTCTATCGCCGGTGGAATTTTGACTCTAGGAATGGCGGTCGATGCGAACGTACTTGTATTCGAGAGAATTCGAGAAGAATTTTCCATCTCTGGAAGACTCTCCTCCGCTGTACATACGGGATATCGAAAAGCCTTTTCGGCAATTTTGGACTCCAATGTCACCACCATTATCGCTGCGGTGATCTTGTTACAATTTGACTCTGGGCCAATTAAGGGCTTCGCCGTTACCCTCATTATTGGTATCGCTTCCTCTATGTTCACAGCCCTATTCATGACTCGCTTCTTCTTTTCTGAATGGGTCAAGAATCCTAAGCACAAGAAACTGAACATGTCTCAGCTTATCAAGGCTGCGAAATTCAATTTCTTAAAGTACTCAAAACTTGCGTTCTTAGCGTCAGCTGTAATCGTCTTGGCTGGAGGATTTTTCTTCGTGAAACAGCGCCATAACATCATGGGCATGGACTTCACCGGCGGCTACTCTCTTAACCTAGAGCTCGAGCCTAAACTTGATTTTAACTATCGCGAAGCAGTAGAAAATGCCCTTGTTACAAAAGGATCTTCTTCCCAAGATTTTCAAGTGCGCCAGCTAACGCCTGCTCATAACATCCGCCTTTTCCTCAGCAAAAACATGCAACAAGAAGGCAAACCCTTCTACAACATGCCCCTACAGAATGAGGTTAAAGGAGCCACTTATCTCTACGAAACTAACCCCCGTATTTGTTGGGTGCTTGATGCATTGCAAGAGTCTGGTGTTACAGTTTCTGCAGACAGTCTGGACAAACTAGAACAGCACTGGAGTGAAATCAGTGGACAGCTCTCTGACTCTATGCGGAACAATGCACTTTTAGGGCTTGCTGCTGCGATTCTTTGCATTCTGATCTATATCACCTTCCGATTCGAGTTCAAATACGCTATTTCTGCCACCTTATGCTTGGCACATGATATCGCCATCACGATTGCGTCTCTTGCTATCCTGAGTTATTTGGGACTTCCACTACAGATTGATTTGAACACCGTAGCTGCTCTAATGACGATCGTTGGCTACTCACTTAACGATACGATCATTGTATTCGACCGCATCCG
The DNA here is from genome assembly GCA_021772375.1 of Chlamydiota bacterium. GTDB lineage: Bacteria > Chlamydiota > Chlamydiia > Chlamydiales > Rhabdochlamydiaceae > Sacchariniichlamydia. The sequence continues at coordinate 54,205 of JAJFME010000017.1, forward strand.
CGAAGATATTCGCCTGATGCCAAAAGCTTCTTTCATTGAAATCATAAATCATGCATTAAATGTTACATTAAGCCGTACAACCATGACGTCACTGACCACGCTGCTCGTACTACTCCCGCTGGTCCTATTAGGAGGTAGCACAATATTTGCTTTCTCCCTCGTCATGATTGTTGGTGTTGTTTTTGGAACCCTGTCTTCACTATTTATAGCTGCGCCTATGCTCAACTTCTTCCACGCGCGGCAAGAAGAAAAAAGGGAAACAACGCCCGAAATTGTGCGCTAAAAAGTTTTTTTAAAACAAAAGAGGATCTCACATTGCTAATTGAATCTATTCGATTTGCCTATTTCCATCACGGTGGAGTAGACACTGGCATCAGACTATCCGGCAGTAGAGTTTTCTCAAGGTATAATGAACCATGCAACAGCAGCCAACGCAGGAAGCCGAGTCCCTATGGATATATCCGCCGATAGATTCCGAATGGAATCACTCGATCACGAATGAGCTGAGCATCCACCCTGTCACAGCGCAGGTGCTTGTTTCTCGTGGATTTACAAATTTTGACCAAATCCATGAGTATCTCTATGCAAAGCTTCCCAATCTCCTTGACCCCAATTTACTCCCGCAAATGGGCAAAGCCGTCGATCGTGTGCTTACTGCAAAAAGTAATAAAGAGCCTATTCTTGTTTACGGAGATAACGATGTTGATGGGATCACAGGCGCCACTCTTCTGACTGAATTCCTTAATTATATCGGTTGCAAAGCCCTTGCCTACATTCCCAACAGAACCTCTCTCGACAGACCATTGATGCTCGATGCACTCGATTACGCCATCAAAAATGGATGCCGTCTCCTTATTACAGTTGACTGTGGGATCACTGCTGCAGAGGAGATCGAGCAAGCTGTTCAGAAAAATGTAGACGTTATTGTTACCGACCACCATGAACCAACAGACCAACTTCCCCACTGTACGGCTACCCTTAACCCAAAACTTAAGGGAAGTACCTACCCTAATCGCGACCTAACCGGTGTAGGCGTTGCTTTCAAACTTGCTCACGGCATCACTAACACGTTAATAACAAGCGGTGAAATGAGCCCTAGTAAAATAGACCTCAAGTGCTACCTAGACCTTGTAGCTCTTGGAACCATCGCTGATATGGGATCTCTCCTAGGAGAGAACCGAGTCCTTGTTCGCTATGGCCTCAGCCAGATGCGTCTTGGCAAGCGAATCGGTTTGAGTAAACTCTTAAATGTTTGTGAAGTAGACTCTTCTGAAGTCACTCCTTTGAGTATTGCCTCAAAGGTAGCCCCAAGACTTAATAGCTTGGGTCGCATCGCAGACCCAAACAAGGGCGTAGAACTCCTGATGCTACAAGACTCTGATTCTGCAGAGATCTTAGCTAAAGAGCTCGACCTAAACAACATCGAAAGACAGCGAATCGAGCGGAAAGATTCCGAAGATGTGGAACAATATATCACCAAAAACCCTCAAATCTTCAAACACCGAGCCCTTCTTCTCCACTCCGACAAATGGCATCCCGGCATCATCCCCATCATCACAGCACGCATCGCCAAACAGTACAACCGTCCCACCGTCATCATCGCTGTCGACAAAGGGCTGGGCAAAGGGTCTATCCGCACAATCCCTGAGTTTCCAATCCTCCCTATTCTACGAGAAAATGCAGATCTATTAGAAAATTTTGGGGGACATGACTATGCTGCAGGTCTTACCATCAAAGACAGCAATATCGAAGCCTTCAAAAAACGATTCATCTCATCGGCAGATCAAAAACTAGCCGAACAAGACATCCAGTCCAAGCTCCAACTTGACGCCAAAATCGATTTTGGTGAGCTCACCTTCGACTTCATGGAATCGCTTAATTTACTTGAGCCCTTTGGCAATGAGAACCCACCACCGATTTTCTACGCAGACGCGCGTCAATCTTGGCCTCCAAAAATCGTAGGAAAAGTCCATCTGAAATTCTATCTTGAGCAAAATGATCGGATGCTAGAAGGGATCGGGTTTAACATGGCACATAGACGCCCCCAACTTCTGAAGAAGAATCTACTCCTGCGGATCGCTTTTACCCCTCAGATCAATACCTTCTTAAACAAGGCGAGCATCCAGCTACAGGTGCGAGATTTCAAGGTGTTAGAAGATTAAATTCTTCCACATCTCGAACTAGAACATCTAATGAACTACGCCAAAAATCAGGCTGTGTAAGATCTACATCCAAATGTTTTTTTGCAAGCTCTTCAACACACATCTGTCCCGTATCCTCTAAGAAAGCATCGAACTTCTCACCGAAATCTGCCTCTTTTGCACGTGCATATAGACCATTGCTCATCAAATAACCAAATGTATAGGGGAAGTTATAGAATGGAAAATATGTGTAATAGAAATGAAGCTTTGCAGCCCAGAAGTAAGGATGCCAATCAGCTAAGCTATCGCCATATGCCTCTCTTTGCGCTAACTCCATCAACTCACAAAGTCTATCCGCTGAGACAAACCCCTTCTTCCTCTCCTCATAGAAAGAGCGCTCAAAAAGAAGCCGTGCCTGCAAGTTCATAAAATAAGCAACGCTCCGCTGGAGCTTATCATCCAGCAGTTGCTGCTTCTCAGCATCAGTTTTGGCAGCCTTGATCGCCTGATCAATCACCACCATCTCCCCAAATGTAGAAGCCGTCTCTGCAACGTTCATCTGCGCCTGCTGATGAAAAAAGGGGAGATGCTCAAGACATAAATTGTGATATGCGTGCCCTAGCTCATGAGCAAGCGTTGCCACATTGCTTGCAGTTCCTTTGTAGGTCATAAAAATACGACTCTCCTTGGATCTAGGACACCAGACACAAAACCCACCAGCAGCTTTACCTGGTCTATCCTCTGCCTCTACCCAATGCTTTTCTAAGGCCTGTTTTGCAAAAGCGGCCTTCTTCGGGTGGAATTTTTCAAATTGTTCCAAAATAATCCGACACCCCTCTTCATAAGGGATCTCGGCCACCTCACCAATCGGAGCCTCAACATCAACCCAAGAGAGTTTCTCCACCCCCAGCAATTTAGCTTTGTGCTGCAGATAACGTAAGAAGGCAGGTTTGGCCTCCTCCACAGCCTTCCACATCGCTTCATGAGTTTCTGGCTGCATCCGGTTTAAAAGAAAGGGCTCCAGCAAAACATCATCCCATCCCCTTGCTTTATACACCTTCAAACGGAAGCCTCCTAGGTGATTCAAAAGCTGTGCGAGCACATCTGACTGCTCTTTCCAAGCCTCCTTCCATTCATCAAAAGCCTTTAATCTCGTAGCCCTATCTGGATCTGAAAGACGATTTTCTGCTTGCCCAATAGAAAGTCCCTCCGCCCCAACTTTCATTTTTCCTGTGATCATCTGGTAAAGAGACCAGAAACTGTGATAGCCCTCTGCTGAAAGTGCGTTGATAAGAGCCTCTTGCTCCTCAGAACCTTTCTTCTTCGCTAGATCCCTCAGCTCTTCTACAAAAAAGGCAATCTCCTTCACCTCTTTCATCAAAGCTGTAAAAGCCCCTTCTTCCAAGCTCGATAGACGACTCCCCAATGAGAAAAGCAGCCCCTCATATTCTGCCTGTAGTGCAGCTATCTCTGAATTCTTAGCATGTGCAGCTTGATCTCCAGTATCCTGTGCAATTAGGCAAGAAACATAGGAATCGAGTTCTCGAAGCGTTGCTGCAGCCTCCTGAGCTCGGAAGATATCCTCTTTGAGCTCTCCACTATCAGCTAGCCACTGTTTTACTTTTGCGATATCTTCCGCAAATGACTTTTCCGTGTATATCGATTCTAGCTCCCACTTACTCATCCACTACCGCCCTATAATTTTTTGTCTAATTGCTTATTACCACATTGAGAAATAAGTTTTCATCCATAGAGAAACTCGTCCGGGTCCCTTTACAATGGCAATCTCTCTATTGGCTATAGAACTCAGAATGGCCTTCTGTTGAATGTAATTGAATGCACTCAGCCCCATCTTCCTGCCTAACGCATCAATAATCCCAATCTGACTTACCCCGATGGGTGTTGCCTGAGGGATAAATCGACCCTGCTCATTTTTTTCCAATAGGTGAGCAAAAAAGCCCCCATTTTCAGATAAAGAGAATTCAAGTCTCGTGTTTCCGTTTGTCCAAGTCGCTTGCATATAATCCGTGTGTTTTTGAAGAAAAGAGGGCTTATAGCCCTCCAAAATAATTGAAATCGTGTGTCAGTCTACTTCATAGCCCCGATCACAATCCTTGATAAGCCGTTAGATCCTTTTACCACTTGTACAGTTCTGCTCCCCATCGTACTCAGGAGCCCTTGTTTCTGTCCAAAAGACAAGCTACTTACCTGGGATGTCTTCTGCATAACCCCCACTCTTGTAAGGGCTGTGTTGTTTTCCGTTTCTATAGCAATGCTTGTCCCAGGAATCAAAGCACTTGTAGCTATGAATTGCCCCTGCGCATTTTTTGTAAAAACCTGTGCAAAAATAGCCCCTTGAGCTGATGAAGAAAACTGTATCTTCATATTTCCTGCTGGATCACTCCAAGTAATTGGTGCTGCCATAAAATTTGCCTCCTTTGGTTGAGCAGATGCTGAACAAGTACTCACTCCGCATCTCTTTTAAGCAGCGGCCATTGTCATGGTCGTTCCGAATAATTATCAAGATAAATTTTCAACTACCAAAGGTATGAATACAACACTACAAAACCGGCAATACAAATTGATTATCCAACTATAGTCCATTTAAGATGAGTCAGATGGAGTTGAGGAGTGACTTTTACCCGACTGAGTAAGAAGTTTCACTACTCTGTAAGCAAAAATCCTCAGAAACCCACATATAAAAAAATCGGGCTTGGGGGGAAACCAAGCCCGATTTTAGAAAAATGTTCTCAACAGACTAGTGAAACTTACATTGCAGTAGAGTTCTCATCTTGCTTGCTGAGGTAGTTTTCTTTGTATGAGTTTACATCATCGATGTGAATCACCCATGCCGCGCCTTTGCGAGAGGCTCGTAGAAGGCCAACGCGTGTCGCGTAGTAAATCTTTTGGGCTGGTACACCTAGCATTTTTGCTACTTGATTGATTGAGTAGAACCCTTTGTTATTATCAAAAAGGAGCTCTCCTTCGTATGTAGATTTTGTTCTAGAATACTTCTGGCGACGATATTGCTCTAGATCTTCTAGATCAATTGTCCAACGAGTCGTGTGCTTCGTTGCTTTCAGTTTATTCTGTTTGATAGCTACATAGATTGCCTGTCTTGTGACATTATTAATCTTTGCCGCTTCTGTAATAGAAACCAGTCTATTCCCCTCTGATTGAGGAGCAGTCTCCGTTACGGCTTCGCATTCAAGCGTTCCGCACGCATTTTGGTTAAATTCTTGATCCATTTTTATCCTCCAAATTTCTAGTCTGTTAAGAATGATCTCGGACAGAGATCTTAACATACTCTTAACTTAGTTATTATTCTTGTCCGTAAATAGAATATTATTTTCCCATAAAATTGAATTGAAATCAACCCCTTATTTTAAGATCTTAACCTCTATTGATTTACAGGAAAACTGCTCAAAAAAAAGTTATGGAGCGGATGTTTATTTCACTAAATTTGAATTACTTGCATTTAAAATGCATTTTTAGCGGTTTTCCAAAAAACCATTTTTTTTCGGAGTTTTTTTCATGGCCACAAACCCAAACATTGATTATGCTGCGAAAAAACGAGAATGAGAGAGTCTATGTTCCTTCGCATCATAGGGTTAGCCCTTGCACTACTTCTAACAGCCGCAAAACCCCCTCAACTCAGTCCGAGAGATACTCGCATTAAAATTGAAGAAATCCTCAAGGCCCATGTAAATTACCATGAGTTAACGACAGAACTTGTTGCTCGATCTTTCAATAACTACTTAAACTTAATCGACCCCGGGAAAACCTATCTTCTTAAAGACGAGGCAGATAAGTGGGAAAACCCTAGCCAAGAGCTCTTAGAAGAAACCCTTCTTAATCTCAAAAAAGAGAACTTCTCTAATTTTGAACGTATACACGAGATTATCCTTCCAGCTATCGAAAGGCGCAACCAGCTCGAAAAACAAATTACTCAACTACCCCTTCCTAAAGATGTACAACCCTCTGATTTTAAAGATATTGAATGGGCGGAATCAGAAAAATCCCTCACAGACCGAATCTTAAGCATCCGCTCCCTACAGATCGATGCCGCTCAAAAACTAGACCAAGAAATCAAAGATCAGTTCATGCTCCGCCTGGAAAAAAGACGCCTCAAGCATGAAGAGGAGCTTATCACTGATTCTCCGAAACAAAGGCAACGCCTTGTTTTAGCTTTTGTTCTGAAGTCAGTCAGTAACGCACTCGATTCCCAGACTGCCTATTTCACCCCCGCTGAAGCAAATCAGTTCATGATCCAGGTCCAGCAACGTCTCTTCGGTATTGGAGCCCAGCTAAGAGATGATCTCAATGGATTTACCGTCATGCGCCTGCTGGATGGAGGTCCTGCAAAAGAAGGCAACAAACTCAAGGCTAATGACAAGATCATTGCGGTGAACCAAGAACCTGTCGTCGGCATGGATATCATTGAAGCTGTAGAACTTATCCGCGGTCCCAAAGGAACTCCCGTCAACCTTACAGTCCTTAGAGAGCATGGAGACGAGGAGAGACATGAAGAAAAAATCGATATCAAAATCGTCCGCGGAGAGGTCGTTCTTACAGAAACTCGTATAGAGAAGAGCTATGAACCCTTCGGAGATGGAGTTGTTGGGATCCTACACCTACACTCCTTCTATCAGGACTCCCGTACTTCTTCCACTTCTGACCTGAAAGATGCAATCCAAGAACTGCAAGGAGCGCACAATTTGAAAGGAATCATCCTTGACTTGCGCAATAATGCTGGAGGACTCCTTCCGCAGGCGGTTTCTGTTACAGGGTTATTCATCAAAAAAGGGATCGTAGTCTCAGTAAAAGACAATACAGGCCAAGTGCAGCATCTGCGCAATATCGAAGATAAAACCGCTTGGGATGGCCCCCTCGTTGTTCTTACGAACAAAACTAGCGCTTCAGCAGCCGAGATTGTTGCACAAACCCTCCAGGACTACGGCCGAGCCGTTGTAGTTGGGGATGAAACCACCTACGGAAAAGGAACTTTCCAAACATTCACTCTCGAATCTGCAAACTATGGTAAAATTAACCCCAAAGGAGAGTTCAAGGTCACGCGAGGACGTTACTATACCGTCTCCGGAAAAAGCCCTCAACTCGTTGGCGTACATCCAGACATCGTCGTTCCAGGGATCTATTCAGAGATGGAAATTGGAGAAAAATACGCAAAATATCCTCTAGACAATGAAAAAATCACTCCTAATTTCGAAGATGACCTATCGGATATCCCCATTACCCACAGGAACCAAATCGTTCGTCTGTATAAGTTCAATCTGCAGCCGATCCTTAACACCTACACTCCCTACATGAACTTGCTCAAAAAAAACTCTTCTTTACGTATCGAGCAAAACAAAAATTACCAGAATTTTATTAAAGAAATTTCGAATAAAGATGCTGTATCGGAGAATGCAGAAAACTATGGCCTCTCCGACCTACAGCTCACAGAAGCGTCCAATATTATGAAGGACCTTATCCTTCTGATGCAAGAAGAGCTGGAACTAGCGCCTACGCCCCCTAGAGCAGCTCCTGCTGCATAGACTCAAAAGCTCCTATTCCGTATACTGGCCCCCATGAAAACCAGAACACGTATCGCTCCATCGCCTACAGGGGATCCCCACGTCGGGACTGCCTATATGGCCCTTTTTAACCTCGTTTATGCCCGCCATCTTGGTGGGGACTTCATCCTACGGATTGAAGACACCGATCAAACACGCTCTCGCCCTGAATATGAGAAGAACATTTTTGACACCTTACGCTGGTCAGGAATTGATTGGGATGAAGGTCCTGATAAAGGGGGCGACTTCGGTCCCTACCGCCAGTCGGAGCGGACTGCTATCTACAAAGAGTACTGCCAAAAGCTCCTAGATACTGACAAAGCATATAAATGCTTTGCTACAGCAGAAGAGCTTTCTGAAATGCGAGAGATCGCAAAAAAGACTGGCAAGCGTATTGGCTACGATCGACGCTACCGCAACCTTACCGCTGGAGAGATCCGAGAGAGAGAGCAAGCTGGCCAATCTTTCACGGTCCGTCTAAAAGTCCCCCTCACAGGTGAGTGCGTCTATGAAGATGGGATCAAAGGGCGCACGACCGTCCCTTGGGCTGATGTCGATGATCAAATCTTACTTAAGTCAGATGGCTTTCCCACTTACCACTTAGCTAATGTTGTCGATGACCATCTCATGGAAATCACTCATGTGATCCGAGGGGACGAATGGATGAGCTCTACCCCTAAACACGTAATGCTGTACGAGGCTTTTGGTTGGGAAGCTCCCACTTTCATGCATATGCCCCTCCTCTTAGGCCGCGATGGGAAAAAGCTCTCAAAAAGAAAGAACCCTACTTCTATCTTCTATTTCCGCGATAGCGGCTACCTACAAGAGGCTTTCCTTAACTTTCTCTCGCTTATGGGATATAGCATGCCCGATGACCAAGAGATCTACAGTTTAGAAGACTTCATCAAAGCCTTCGATCCTAAACGGATCGGTGTCTCTGGAGCTGTTTTCGATACACAAAAACTTGATTGGATCAACCAACAGTACATCATCAATAATATCCCTGAAAACCAACTCTGGAACCGCATCAAAGAATGGGGTTTTCAAGATGATTTCATGCAAAAATTGATGGGGCTTGCTCACACACGCATTAAGACGTTTGCGGAATTCATGGAGCTCTGTGCCTTTTTCTTCATTCACCATATTCCTCTTACGGAAGAGGGGCTCTGCCCCAAGGGAACGAGCGGAGAAACTTCCGCTTTCATACTACAAGCGATCATCTGGAGTATGGAAGAACAAGAGAACTGGGGTAAAGAAGGGATCAACACAGGCTCTCGCAGAGTGGCTGAAGCCTTCCAAGTGAATCACAAAAAGATCATCATGCCTATTCTATTCACAGCGATTACAGGCAAGAGACAAGGCCCGCCTCTATTTGATTCTGTCGAGATCCTAGGCAAGGACCGAACCAGAGCACGCCTTCTTCAAGCAATCGAATTCCTCGGTGGGATTTCTAATAAGAAAATGTCTTCTCTGACCAAAGCCTGGCAATCTGGAGACTGCTCTAGTATTTAGCGCACTTGCTCCTGAGGGGTAACCTCATCATGGGAGATAATATAGTGAGAGTGGGAACCGTAGCCACCACAACCAGAAAGAGAAACCAATAATAGGAAAAACATCCACTTCATATTTGCATTCATACACCATGGGAAATATTGATCGCAACCATCCTGTTTCAGTCACAATAAAACAGCGCTATCCCCTAACCAGAGAAAGCTCCAGTAAACAGACCTGGCATGTGACCCTTGACCTCAAAGGAGTCGATCTTGACTACCACCCAGGCGACTCTATCGGGATCCATGCACAGAACGATCCCCTTCTTGTTGAGCACCTGATCGAGGCAATGCAAGCTACCCCCAGCGATACGATCACTCATAAGCGCTCCGGCAAGAAAATGTCTCTTGCTACCTTTCTCACCCACCATGCCAACCTCTCTAGAATCACTTCCTCTTTTTTAAAACTGATTCACGAAATCGAAGACTGTAGTAAAATCGGAAATCTTCTCGATCCCGACAACAAACCCAAACTACGCACTTTCCTAAAAGAGCAAGATCCTCTCCATCTCCTGCAAGGCTTCTCCAAGAGCAAACTCCCCCTTCAAGATCTATGCGATCAATTTGGGCCGCTCCTTCCCCGCTTCTACTCTATAGCCTCCTCAAAGAGAGTCCATAAAGACGCCCTCGATCTCACCGTTTCCCTCTTCACCTGGATGCAAGGGGATGAGAAGCGCTACGGTGTTGCTAGCCACTTCCTTTGCCATCTAGCCAAGCTAGGAGAGACTCCTATCCCTCTCTTCGTCCAACCAGCTCGCCACTTCCGCCTTCCGGAAGACCACCACACAGACATTATTATGATTGGACCGGGCACAGGCGTAGCCCCTTTCCGCGCTTTTATGCAAGAAAGGATGCACCACAGCTCTAAAGCCAACCACTGGCTCTTCTTTGGCGAACGCAATAGCCAAAGCGACTACTTCTACGAATCTGACTGGAAAAAACACGATCGACTTCATGTCCACACAGCCTTTTCTAGAGATCAAGAAGAAAAGGTCTACGTACAACACAAAATAAAAGAGAACGCTAAAGAGCTTTACAAATGGCTCGAAAATGGTGCTCATCTCTATATCTGTGGAGATGCAAAAATGATGGCGAAAGATGTAGAGCAAACTCTCCATCAGCTCATCTCTGAAGAAGGGAAAAAAACAGAAGTGGAAGCAAAAGAATTCTTAAAAGCGTTGAGAAAGCAAGGTCGCTATCTTCTAGATGTGTACTAAAATCTAGTTGAAGACCCAAGCTTGCAGACATCCCCTCTAATCAAACTCTTTTAGCTCTGCCAACAGGTCTGCTATTCTAAGAGAACACGCCTGCTTAGAACCTCCATTTTGAATGCAACGCTCGTAAATGCGTGTAATAGGATTTTTTTCCTCTATCGCAGGATCAGGAGCAGGCTTTACTTCAACAGGTGGATGATATTCAGCAACGGAGGGTATACTCATAGGTCTTTTCTAGAAGGTAGTCGTTATTCAATAGTAGTAAGAATGCAGAAACACTGGAGACCTTCGCCACAACCAAAATCGGTGAGTCCATCCCCAGAGGTTGCAGTAATCCCCACTTGGGAAAGATCTAGGTTCATCACCTTGGCAACGTTGGTTCGGATTTCATCAATACGGGGCTGAAATTTGGGACGCTTCCCTTCAATCGTTAGAGCTATGTGCTGAACTGTTTGATCCTTGAGGGTTTCTAATGCTTTTTCAAGGTAGACTTGACTATCGGTGATCCCATCTTTACGGCAGAGCTCCATCGCAATGCCCCCTAGAATGGGAACATGGGTCACCGAAGTAATGGCATTGCAAATTGCGTGTAAAATCACGTCTCCATCTGAATCCCCTGAAAGTCCAGGAACGGTATCAAACATTACCCCCCCAAGAACACAGACTTTGGAAGAGTCATCCGGCAAAAACCGGTGACTATCCTGTCCAATACCAACACGTATTTTAGGGGGTTTTATCGCTTCACCCATAGCTCTTTTAGCTCCACCTGTATGACGAGTTCTTCCTCTTTGGCGTGCCGCTCTAGAGAAAGCTGAACGAGGCGATCGATCATCTCAGGATAGGCAAGGCCACTTGCTTGCCACATCTTAGCATAGGGGCTCATATTTGTAAGCCCGGGAATCGTATTGATCTCATTAACAAGAACTTCTCCACTTGGCTTAAGAAACATATCAATCCGAGCCATTCCCTCGCAGCAAAGTGCACTAAATGTTTTCAAACAGATGGCTCGCATCTTCATAAAAATATCGAGTTCTATCTCTGCTGGGATGATGAATTCTGCTCCTTCTGGATCGATGTATTTAGAAGAGTAAGAGTGGAATTCCCCATTGGGAATAATTTCACAAGGAAGAGAAACCTCAGGGTTTTTATTTCCCAAAACCGAACACTCTACCTCTCTTCCTTCTATCGCCTCTTCAATGATGATTTTTCTATCATACTGGAAGGCTACATCAACTAGTTCTTCAAACTCTTCTTCTGTCTTCACTTTGCTAATACCTACGGAAGAGCCGCCATTTGCAGGTTTCACAAAAAATGGAAGAGGAATTGTTTCTACTACTTTTTCTACAGGCCATAACTCACGAACATCTTGGTGAATCGTCAAAAATTTTGGTATAGGGATATTGGCATCACGCAAAATGCGCTTCATTACATCTTTGTCAAGCCCGATTGCTGAGCCTAAAACACTGGCTCCCACAAATGGAACTCCTATCAGCTTGAGCACCCCCTGAACTGTACCATCTTCTCCCAAAGTGCCATGCAAAACAGGGAAAACAACATCAAGAGACCGAAAAAACACAAACGGATCTACACTTTTTTTGGGGACTCCGAGTACAATTTCTTCGGGATTGTTTGGGTGAAGAAGAAAGGTTGCTTCATCATAAAGATGCCAAGCTCCTTCCTTATTGATTCCGATGAGTGTAACACTATATCTGTCTCTATCGAGTGATTCTATGACATTTCTAGCTGACTGTAGCGATACTTCATGCTCGACGGATTGCCCCCCAAAGAGAACACCTATGTTGATTTTTTTGCCCATAGATTCGGATAATGGAGAAATAGGATACGAATGTCAATTCTCCACCTTTGCAATACTTTTTTTGAGCAAGAGCTGTCAGGACAAATCCCCGATAGCATCGAGAAGGCTTTTGCCCAAAACTCTATCCTTATGCAGCTACAATTTCTCCCTCTTCTCTATGCAAATACATCTGATGGACTGCTAGTGACAGAGCGTCCCGAAAAAGAGCTCAACTTGGAACTTTATCTCCTTGGTGATACTCCTCCCTTCTCCCAACTGGAGACATGGGGCTACTCGAACCTAGCAAAACAATGGGCTGACAGTCTAGGCATTTTATATGAAATGCCCCCTTGGGACGTAGTCAAGATGGTCAATTCGAAAGCATATAGCTTCGCGCAAAGCCCTCTTCCCGGAGCTAAACTACTTTATGAAGGCGATCCTATCCCTGCAAATGTTGTGCTCAAAAGCTGTTTTGGTGCAGCTGGAAGGGGGCTCATCTTTTCCGATACCCCAAAAGCTCAGAAGTTCTGTAAGACACAATGGGAAATGGGGCTTCCTGTTATTGCAGAGCCTTGGGTAAAACGAATTGTAGATTTCAGCACACAATGGAAAATCTCTCCAGAAAAAGAGATCTCCTTTATTGGAACCACATTTTGCAAAACAACACCCTCTGGCATTCACCATAGTAACACAGTAGGAGACTGGGAAAAGGAACTCGATTTTTCCTCTTTTATTGATAAACAAAAAACAGCTGCCCGACCTGTTTTAAAAGAGATGGCCGAAATGGGATATTTCGGAGAGGTAGGCTTTGATGCAATGATCTATAATGAGCATCTCCTCCAGCCCATTGTAGAGATCAACGCACGGAAAACAATGGGATTGGTAACTCTTATGCTCCAGCAAAGAGACTATCCAGACCAAAAGATCACCCTTACCTATGCTCCCACAAAAAACCCGGGTCCTTTGCCTCAAACCCTAGGTCGATTAAAATTTTCAAGACAGCTAGTAATTAGTATACATTAATACCAGTCTCAAGAAATAATGAGCCCTAGGTTATGTCGAAAGAAATCTTGAAAATCACTGGGGGAACCCCACTAAAAGGGACGGTACGAGCTGCCGGCGCAAAGAATGCTGCGACCAAGCTACTTGTCGCCTCTTTACTCTCAGACAAAAAATGCGTCTTTTTCAATGTTCCCAACATTCAAGAAATCGAAATCACCGTTGACCTTTGCCAAGAAATTGGCAGTGAAATCTCTTGGGATCGTGATGGTGGCGTCCTGGAAATCCAGACAAAAGAACTCAAAACTTCCTACATCCCACAACGCTTTTCTGGTGCAAACCGAATTCCCATCTTGATGATCGGGGCTCTACTTGGTAGAAGCGATGAGGCGATCATCGTTCCAACAGCCGGTGGCTGCAAAATAGGGCCACGTCCAATCGACTTCCATATTGCAGCACTAGAAGAACTTGGAGCTCTTGTTGAGCATAGAGAGATGCGACGCGAAGGAGCCTATTTTGCACAAGCTCCCCATGGACTAAAGGGCACGGTAATCCATCTTCCATTCCCTTCTATCGGCGCTACCGAAAACACGATCCTAGCGGCTGTTAGAGCAAGGGGAACAACTGTCATCAAAAATGCGGCAATAGAGCCTGAAATCATCGATCTGATCCTCTTTTTACAAAAATTGGGCGCAATTATCTTAGTTGACGTCGATCGCACGATCCGTATCGAAGAAACAAAAGTGTTTCAAGAAGTACAACACACCGTCATTACCGATCGTGTTGAGGCGGCCTCCTTTGGGATGGCTGCGATCAGCACACAGGGCAGAGTGCTTGTTGAAGGTGCACAACATGCACATATGATCTCCTTCCTCAATACGTTACGCAAACTCGGCGGTGGATTTGAAGTGAAGCAAAATGGGATCGAATTTTTCTACCAAGGTCCTCTTCGAGGAGGACTCCATGTAGAGACCGATGTGCACCCTGGTTTCCTAACCGATTGGCAGCAACCTTTTGTCGTCTTATTAACGCAGGCTAAGGGAAGTTCGATTATTCATGAGACAATTTACGAAAACCGCTTCGGTTATTCAAAAACTCTCAAGGAAATGGGAGCTGATATCGAGCTCTTTACCCACTGCCTAGGCGGAAAAACTTGCCGTTTCTCTTCTCAAGACTGCGCTCATAGCGTCATCGTCAAAGGCCCCACTCCTCTAAGGGGAGCAGAGATCCAAGTCCCCGATCTAAGGGCTGGGTTTGCTTATGTTCTCGCAGCCCTCACTGCTGAAGATGACAGTGTAATTTCTGGGCTCCACTACCTAGATCGAGGCTATGAAAATCTGACAGGAAAGCTCCAATCCCTTGGGGCCCAAGTCGAACGTACTGCCTCAGAAAAGATAAAATCCTCTCTCGCCTCTACCCCCGCAAGTTGAAATCTATCCTGATTTCAGATAAACTTTCTTCTCTATGCCCTGGAGAAAAATCCAAAGAACAAACTTTCGCAATATAAAAAAATTAGCTGAGTTTCTAGAGCTTGATCCACATACTTTGAGCTCTACTCCTAACTTCCCTCTTAACTTACCTCTTCGCTTAGCTGAAAAAATTGAGAAAAAGACTCTCGATGATCCAATCTTACGCCAGTTTGTCCCCCTGCCTGAAGAAAAACAAAACGCCCTTGGATTTGTTAAAGACCCTGTAGAAGACTCCAATTTTTGCAAAAGCGATAAACTTCTGCAAAAATATCAAGGACGGGCTCTTCTCTTAGCAAGCTCTGCTTGCGCAATGCATTGCAGATACTGCTTTCGTCAAAACTTTTCCTATGGAGAAAAGAGTGCATTTGAAAAAGAGATTATGCTTATCAGGGAAGACACCTCTATTGAAGAAATCATCTTAAGCGGGGGAGACCCCCTTTCTTTGAGTAATAAAATTCTTCAGAATCTGTTTGATGAAATCGATCAAATCGAACACATCAAACTAATCCGCTTTCACACTCGCTTCCCTATTGGCATTCCTGAAAGAATCGACCCTAAGTTCTTAAGCATTCTTGAAACATCTTCTAAACAATGTGTTTTTGTTATTCATGCCAACCATGCCAAAGAATTCGATAGAGATGTATGCAATGCGCTTAAGTCTATCCAAAAACTTGGAATCCCTGTTCTCTTGCAAGCCGTTCTTTTACGAGGAGTCAATGACAACACTCTCTCCCTGAAAGCTCTTCTAGAAATGTGTATCTATAACGGGATCCAGCCCTATTATCTTCACCAGCTCGACCGGATAGATGGAGCTGCACATTTTGAAGTAGCCGAAGAAAAAGGGCGTGCTCTGATCAAGGAGCTACGCAAATGTCTTCCCGGCTATGCGATCCCCTCTTACGTTCGGGAAATCCCCGGAGAAAAAAATAAAACTCCACTTTGAAATAGACCATTTTCCCCTTTGGGTTTGTCTATAATTACCAATCCATAGTAAAGCTACATTAGGGGATGAAATGATTCTCCTTTCCAAAAAATATGGGGTGAATGTGAAAATTCGATTACCAGCTTTATTCTGTTTATTTTCTCTTGGGGCCTTGCCTTTAGTAGCAGATAATGTAGATGACGAAATTGCAGTTAGAGATGATTATCTTCCCAGATTCCCCGATCCGCCACTCTCTCCAGGACCTGTGATTTCTCCTGATACAGTCCTTATGCAAAGATGCATTGGCCTTGTTCTAGTAAGTAGTCCTTCAAAAATGCTCAGTTCACAGGAATTGAGCTCAATAAAGGGTTTTAAACTTGTTGGTGTTACCGTTCCCGGAGGAGAAAAAGGGCTCGAAAAACAGCTTACCCCCCTCTATCAAAATAGAAGCCTCACTGTTGCTAGAGTTCGAAAAATTCAATACGTCATTCGCAACTACTTCAGAGACAATGGACAACCCATGCAAGTGGAGATCCCGAGACAAAGTGTCAAAGAAGGCGTCCTGCAAATTCTCGTGATGGAAGACAATCACTAGTATCTAAACCGCAGAAACTCGTGCGCAAATCTGAGCAAAAAAAAACGGCTACGAGTTTTGTAATTAGGCAATAGTTCAAGTTTTTTATTGGCTCATGTATACTGCTTTTCTTAATGATTTTTCATAAGGAGGCGTCTCCTTAGGAGGGCTTCAGAACATGACCGTTCCCTATCTTCTTTTTGCAGTGCTCATATGCACCCACGCCTTATTTTCTGGCCCAGTAGGTCTTACTGCAAAAAAAGGATTAGCCTCTCTTTCTCAAGAGAAGAGTAACTTCCTAATCAGCACAAGCAACAATGCTATTCTTGAATTGGATTCTTTTAATATCACATCCACGGAAGCTGTTCACATTGCTCAGAAAAGTAAAGAGAACTCCGTTGTTCTACTTATAAACGACGAGGGTAAGACAGAAATTTTTGGCCATCTAACATCGAATGGCTCGATAACCCTCATCAGCTTAGGCTCCCTTTCCGTATCAGGAACCGTTCAAGTCCCTGAAGAAGACATTTTTCTTCTAGCCGACCATATTCACATCAGTAAAAGTGCAACGCTTGATGTCTCATCACGATTAAGGGGAGGAAACATCTATATCGGTAGAGATGCGCAAGAAGGAAGCACCGCAACATCTGTGATCATCGAAAAAGGTGCTAATATTACCGCTGATGCAGAAGAAGAAGGCAATGGCGGTAGTGTAATCATTTGGTCGGATGAAAAAACCTATTACTCTGGCCACATCTCTTCTCGCGGGGGCAGCTCTAATGGAGATGGAGGATTCATTGAGGTTTCAACTGCAGGAGATTCTTACCTATTTAATGGAACTATTGACCTTGATGCTCCAAATGGAGAAGTTGGGTCTCTGTTACTAGATCCCAAAGATGTCTACATTGAAAGTGACGGAACAGATTCAGCTACTGGGAACTTCTTTAGTTCGGATCCATCTGGTATTAAGCGAATTTCAGGAAGCGCCCTTAGCAATGCCCTTAACTCTGGCTCAGTCACTATTCAAGTCAACAATGACCTCTACATCCGAGAGGACGTAACGGCAACCACTTTAAGAAGCAATCTACATCTCCAAGCCGGGCGATCTATCATCAACGAGGCTACCATCACACTGAATCAAGGAAATTTCTTTGCACGTGTCTGTGATTCAAACGCGGACCCAGGCAATAGAGATCCAGGTGATGGATTACACTGCTTCAATAGAGGGAAAATCGTTACGCAAGGAGGAGACATCCTCCTCCAGAATGGGAGAGTCGGATGGACAATGATAGGACAAATCCTTTTGATGAATGACTCTTTACTAGACGCTGGAGGAGGAAACATTTTTCTTAGTGGTTCTGGCACGCCTACCATGGCAACAGGAATTGCAGTTAACGATTCCACCATCAAAACAAAAAACCATGGAATGATTAGCTTCTATGGACAGGGAGGATACACAGACAAGAATGGCTTTGGAATCAAATGTATCAACACAAACATTCAAGTAGAGTCTGGCATTCTTTCTATGAATGGCTTTGGAGGAGCGCTACCTAGTGCAAAAAACAGCCTTGGAATTTTACTAGATCAGAGCCACTTAACGACTCTGGATGGTGGTATACTTCTGTTTGGAATGGGGGGAGCTGGAAAAAGTTCGAACGTAGGAATTCGATGTAAAAACTTCTCTCGATTAGAAACAACAGACGGGGATATCTCTTTAAATGGAATGGGACAAGGATCCGGAACCCACAACCCCGGAGTCCATTTCGATGGAGGAAGCAAAATCATCTCTAAGGGCACTTCTGATATAACAATCAATGGAACAGGTGGATTCGGTACAGATATCAATCGAGGGATTGTCTTATCTGGAAAAGGAACACAGTTTGTCATAAACAACGGCTTGCTTAAACTACAAGGGGACGGAAAAGGATTTGGTATTCCCGTCTCTATCGTACCCATGGAAACAACTGCTGCAGATGAACCTGTTATTCCAACGATTCGCGGATCAATTAATGAAGGAGTTCGAATTGAGTTAGGAGCTGCACTCTTATCGAAAGGGAATGCCCCGATACAAGTAAAGGGAATCGGGGGAACTGGAGAAAAATTCAACATCGGTGTGACCCTTTGTGATAGCCCAAATGCTATCACTTCTAAATCAGGCGACATTTTTATTACAGGCGATGGCGATGGTTCCGCTGAAGGAAATCAGGGAATTCGAATAGAAAAATCCATGATCTACTCCACAGGCAAAGACCCTGATGCTGCAAACATCACCTTAATTGGAACCGGAGGCGAAGGGACAAGCCAGGACAACGGGATCTTCCTTACACCAATAAATACAGGAATCGTTTCTGTAGATGGTAATATCTCCTTAACTGGTACAGCAAAGGGGCATGGAGAAGACAATACTGGCGTTATGATTGGCAATCCTAACTCCGTTAAGTCAACGGGCACTGGCACTGTAGACATCACGAGTAAGGAGTAGCGAAAAAATGCAGCCTACACACCACCCTAGGAAAGAATTATCAACGCAGTGGTATTTCTATCTTCAAAAAATTTGCAGAAAATATCTTACTACTTTAGGATGAGCAGAGAATGAAAAATACAACCACTTTACTAGTCCTCACGCTATCCCTTATCGCCTTACCATTTACCGGAGCGAAAACATTCGCTACGAGTGAACCTGTTCAGACCTTCCTCGACCCATCTCTTCCTCCAGAGCAAATCTTAATTAAAAAAGGGGTAGGACTTGTCCTTGTAGGCAGCCAAGAAGAAGTTCTGGACCACAAACAACTAGAAGATATTAAAGGCTTTCAAGCTATTGGGCTTCGCATCCCAGGTGGAGCACACGGACTGCAAGAAAAACTCGCACCACTTTATCTCGATCAACAGATTGATGTTGCTACAGTTGAAAAAATTCAAAACACGATCATCGCTTACTTCAGAGAAAATCATCACCCTTTCATGGTTGTGGGTCTTCCTGAACAAGATGTTACAGCAGGTGTTCTTCAATTAATTGTGTATGAAAGCACCCTTAATGACTTCATTGTCCGAGGACATGAGTGGTCTTCACCAGACAAGCTCGAAGGCTACTTCGGGTTAGAAACAGGTCGTACAATCAATCAGCAAGGGTTATTAGAAACTCTCCACTTCATCAACCGCAACCCTTTCCGCTCAGCAACACTTGTCTACGCACCGGGAATAGAACCTGGCACTACCGATATCTTACTTCGTGTTGAAGATAGAAAGCCTTGGAGGGTCTATGCAGGTGCAGAAAATACAGGGACCCCTTCTACAGATCGGCAGCGCTGGTTCGCAGGTTTCAACCACGGAAACGTCTTTGGCCTTCACCACATAATCGGCTACCAATATACAGCCTCCTACGACGTTGATAAATTCCAAGCACACACTGTGCAGTACATCGCGCCACTTCCCAATCAACATATCTTAAATGTGTACGGTGGTGTCTCATTTGTGCATCCAAAACTCAGGAATCCTGTCAGCCGAAATGAAGGCTTTAGTGGACGAGGAAGTTTGCGCTATACTATTCCTTTTCTTACCGGAAATTACCTCCATCAAGAATTGATCTTTGGTGGGGACTACAGAAGAACAAACAATACCATTGAGTACTCTGATATCTTCCCCCGCTTTGGTAATACTGTCACACTGACACAGCTAGCATTTGAATATGGTGCAATCTACCAAAGGGAAGACTATACAGTTGATTTTCTAGCACAGCTCTTCTGGTCACCAGGTGCTTGGCTCTCAGATCAGTCTGATGAAGACTTTAGCAGCCTCCGCCCCGGCGCTGGTAATTACTGGGTCTATGGAACTGCAACTCTTGTCTACATTCAAAAGCTTCCGCAAGATTTCTCTATCTATTTAGAAGCACAAGGTCAGCTCTCTGCACAGGACCTTCTTTTTAGCCAACAATTTGATGTTGGGGGCTATAGCACAGTCCGCGGTTACGAGGCCTATCAACTTACTGGCGAAAATGGTGCTTTAGGACGTTTTGAAATACGATCTCCCGTCTTCCAACTCTTCACGATGTGTGCAAACAAACCAAAGAATCCAGATGCACTCCAATTCTTAGTCTTCTTTGATGCTGGGTACACAAGATTTAAAACGCGCTTATTGGGAGCCCCCAAAGATGACTACCTGATTGGAACTGGTCCCGGCCTTCGCTATGCTTGGAATCCGTATCTAACAGCCCGCCTTGACTGGGGGATTAAGCTGCACCGAAGCTCTCGTTTCTCTGGTGGTGATTCCATGGTGCACTTTGCCGTAACAGGCAGTTATTAAGGCTGTAAATTGGTCGGATAAAGAGAGAATATAAGAGGAATAAATGAAGCTAACGATACATACCTGTTTTCTCGCTCTAGCCTGTATTAGTCCGCTTTCTGCCTCCCCAAAAGGAGGGAAGGTCAAAGCGGGTGATGCCAAGATTATCCAAGAAGCATCTACCACTACGATCCGAAGCTCTAAAGACTCGATTATCCACTGGGATGAATTTTCGATCGATAAAGGCCAGCTCGTTCACTTCAGCCAAAATAGTCACAAAGACGCTGTCTTCAACCGAGTTACT
>JAJFME010000018.1 GCA_021772375.1 Chlamydiota bacterium
TTTGAAGGTTGAAGAAAACATAAGTAGGCTAGGTAGCGACAAAACCAACCCGGAGCCTACTTATGAGTCGCAAAATTCGCAACTGGCCGGAGTATAATCGCTCACTGATTAAGCGTGGAAGCATAAATTTTTGGATTTCGACTGATGTCATCGAAACATGGGTATCTCAGAAATCACGTTTAGGAGCAGGGAGACCAGAAAAATATTCAGATCAATCAATAGAGGCAGCGTGCATGATTCGCTTCTATTTTCACCTATCACTCAGGGCGACTGAAGGGTTCATCAGTTCAATTTTTGGACTGATGAATGTCTCTCTTCCTGTTCCTTCCTATAGTCGGATCTCTAGAAGGATGAAACAACTGAAACTCGACTGTACAAGATTATCAAACACAAGGCCTACAGATATAGTTATCGATGCTACAGGGGTAAAGCTCTATGGGGACGGCGAATGGCATAGAAAAATCCATGGAGTCTCGAAAAGAAAAAAATGGAAGAAAATGACTCTAGGAGTATGCCCGAAGAGCCATGAAATCATCTTCAATCTGACATCAGATGACAGTATAGGAGATGTGACTCTTTTCAAAGAGACCTTCAACTATTTACCAAGAACAGTGAAAACCGTAATCATGGATGGAGCTGGAGATACTCATACTATGTATGATCTGGCGGAGGAGCAATCAGTAAAGCTGATTGCTCCTCCTCGTAAAGGATCGGTATATCGAATAGGTGCCGATCGAACAAGAAGGGATCAGTACATCAGAGAAATCCGTAGGTTGGGCAATAATGAAGACGCCTTCAGAACCTGGAAGAAAAAGCATGGTTATCATAGGAGGTCGCTTGCAGAAACTGCGATATCCAGGTTTAAAGGAATATTGGGCTGCAAGCTGAAAAGTCATGGACTACTGAACCAGCATAATGAAATGGTACTCAAGTCGTTAATCCTAAATAAAATCAACGAGCTGGGCATGCCACAAAGAGTCTAAAAAGTGGCAGAAAGGGCGATCCCAAACCCAGAGCCTTACCTTACCATCAATTACGCAACAACGCCGAAAATAATAGTTTAACACTCTAACAAACTGATAATAAGCACGATAAGACCATAAAACCTAATTTCAACAAACATTACTAGTTGAAATTAAAGTAATTTGTTTGTAAAATAAAGATATATTAAAAACAACCACAAGAAAATATATGAAAATAAACAGTCAATCAAGTCTAAACATCCAATTAACAGACGCCTGTCGAAATGGGTCTGCAGAAGAAGTTAAAGAACTGATTCAAGATGGCGCTGATCCAAATGTCGGCCTAGAAAAGATGGAACACGCTCCCTATCTCAAATATTACACTTACAATACACATGAGAGTGCTACTTCTGGCCCAATTCCGGAAGGACATACTGAGTATTGTTTACAACAAGAAGAGCCTAAAGACTTTAGGGCAAGAGAGAAGAAGAAAGAATTCGAAGATTGGAATACGCATATCGCTAGGGAAGAACAATATAGATCAAAGGTAGAAGAAGCGCGCACAAGCTATTGGTACAAGTCGCAAGGGATTCCGAGTGAAACCTCGACTCAGCTTTTCTACCAAGAATTAACGAATAGAGAGAAGGCAAAGAAGCTGAACGACTCGGTTTTTCTTGCCCATTTACCAGAGACTACCCCTCTTCACGAAGCCGCAAAAATAGGAAACCTAGAAGTGGTTCAGACTCTCGTAGAAAAGGGAGCAAGCATTGGGACTCGTTGCAAAGAAACAACACTCGAACACACACACACAACAGGATCCTCCCCGGTTGCTGCGGCTCTGAAAAATCGAAACTTCGAAGTCGTCCGATACCTCGAAAAAAATGGACAGGCGCTAACTACGGAAAAAGTCTATATGAAAAGCGCTCACTACCTTAAAAACCGATACTTCTTGAATAAAGCAGAAGCTAGACAAGTGGGGGATGAAGTATTTGAAGGATCTGGAGTATGGGAGCAAACTTCTACTGTAAGAGAATTAAGAGATCTAGGACTTTCTCCTTCCAAAAAGAGCATAACTAAAGCCATTCAAAAAGCTGAAGACACTACACTTATTAAAGCAAATGATAAAGAGACATGGGAACTAGTCGATGAGGAAGCTCTTGAACGAAACGATTTAAGTGCGCCAGTTCAGCGATACATCGAAGCAAAAGAAAAAAAAGAAGAACTTTGGGATGCGTACATTACCCTTACATCCCCTGACTGCCTAGGAAGAGGCTCTGAAGAGTGGCTTCCCTATTTGGAAATGCATGAAAATTCACTAAAGGACCAGTTCTCAGAGCAACCTGAACAGATCCAAGAATGGGTTAATGCTACCCAAGAGAAAGTTCAAGAAGTTAAGGCAAGAAAAGTAGAGAATCTGAAATTACTCGAAGCCCCTCCAAAGAAAAAAGGCCTGCTTGGTTGGTGGTAATCAGCTTCTGATCAAGTGAGCGAAGACAGCCCTAATGCGTTATAAGGCTCTCGAATTGAAATTCGAGAGCCTCTTCTTTTGGCTTCTTGGGCTTTTTCTCAAGAGTAGGCCTGAATCCAACCAGTTGCTCTAGAAAAGAGATCTCTTGATCTAAGAGTTGATTCTCCTCTATGAGCTCTTTGATTTGATGTAGGAGGATGTCTTGCTCAGGGTTAAGATCTAACTGGGTAAGATCTTTCTCTTTTTGGAGAGCGAGCAAGTGCCCCTCTGTTACAAAAAGACGACGTCTTGTCTGGTCGAGAACCGCTGATTTTTCATCAAACTGTTCTCTAAGCTGGCGATGCTGATTCGCAAGATCTTTTGGCACCCTTTTCTCAAATACACGGTAGAGGTAGTCTGCCTGGCGAAACTGCCTTAGCTCATCCAGTGCATCTTCAAGAGAGACCTTGAGAGATGCTGCGTGGCTTTGATGTTGGAGGAATTGAGCAAAGAGAGTGTCATGTTCTGCTTGGAGCGCGTCCAAAGCGCTTTGCGCAGCTGTTAGATCAATTGTTTGCTCTTCTTCAAGCTTTTGGATCATCTCTTCGAGCTTTGCGATCTTGTCCCGATAGATGAGGTGAGTTTCTTCAAGGACTGAGCGCAAGTTGGTGAGATCTTGCTCTTTTTTCTTTTGTATAGCTCGAGCGCCTTGTTGGATGAAACCAAGTTCTTTGAAGACTAGATAGCAGATGCCACTTGCAAGGATAATTGTAGTGCCAAGGCCAAACATCCATGCAGGACGGCCAATTACAAGCGCTGCCCTGCAAAAGAGCAAGGTAACAGCTCCCAGAAGAAGTAGAGGACCGGATAAGACCCAAAAAGGTGGTTTTTCAGCTTTCATGTAATTGGCTAAAAATGCTTCCCATAGTCAAAAAACCCTGTTCAAAGCGGTCTATCCCAAAATGCTCATTCGGGGCATGGATTTGATCACTGTCTAATCCATATCCCATGATCACAACCTCTGCACCAGTTAAGTGCGCAAGCTCTACTGTGATCGGAATCGAGCCTCCTGTAAGGATCCGCTTACATGGCTTTTCCAATACTTCTTCATACGCTTTTGCAGTGAGTTTGGCAATCAAAGAATCGGGGTTACTGCGAAATGCTGGAGCTCCGTGGTCCATTGTGATCGTTACATCCATTCCTTCTGGCATCTGTTTTAGAAGGTGTTCTGTTAGATTTTTTTCAATCTTTTCAGGATCTTGGTTGGGAACAAGTCTGCAAGAGACTTTTGCAACAGCTGTAGCTGGAAGAACTGTTTTAAAGCCCTCCCCTGCATAGCCCCCACTAATGCCGTTGATCTCAACTGTGGGCCGGATACTAACTGATTCTCCAATCGAATAACCTGGATCTGGAGAAAAGCTGCAAAGGCTAAACTCTTTGCGCATCTCTTCTTCGCTAACTTCTAAATCAAAGCTTTCAGCTTCTTCCTTGGAAAGCTTTTGAACATCATCGTAAAAGTGAGGAACAGCTACTTTGCCACTATCATCCCAAAGGCTTGCTAAGGCGTTCACAAGGGCTCTATTAGGATTATAGGCTATACCCCCAAAACCTCCTGAATGCATATCATCCTTGGCAACACGACAGAGAATCTCTCCCGTTAAAATCCCACGAATCCCCATGGTAATTGCAGGCTCTCCCGGAGCTGGGATACCTGCGTCTACGACGAGCAAATAATCACTTTTTAACTCTTCAGCTTTTGTTGTGAATACATCTTTGGTCCCTTCACTTCCCGACTCCTCTTCTCCTTCGATGAAGAGTTTTAGGTTGAAGTTGAACTCTTTGCAAAGGGAGAACAATGCCTTAACTGCTGTAATGGAATAGAAACACTGTCCTTTGTTGTCCTGTGCACCACGTGCGTAGATCTCGCCTTCACGAATGGTTGGCTCAAAAGGGTCACTCTTCCAAAGATCTAAAGGGTCAACCGGTTGTACATCATAGTGTTGATAGATGAGAAGAGTTGGACGGTCTTTACCAGCTTTGCAATGCTTTGCAAAGACAACTGGTTGTCCGGAAGTCTCCCAAGCCTCTGTTTCCATGCCAATATCATTAAGATAAGAGACGAGCCACTTGGCACACTCTTTCGTATCTTTATCGTAAGTTGGATCGGTTGCTATGGTTTTGAATTGGAGGAATTTAAAGAAGTCAGCAAAAGTGGTCTCTTGGTGCTCTGAGAACCACTTTCGTAAATTGGTAATTTCTAAGCTCATGGCCGAAGATTATATCTTAGGAACTCTAATTTCCGATAGAGGAGATTTTCGAAGAAGAGTCTTCTTTGCTATCTAAGATCGACTGCGCATTTTGTAAAAGGTAAGCGGCAAGAACTTCATCCCCTTCACAAGTCATCTCGACGTGCATCTTTCCATCTTCTGAGGGCTCATTACAAGAAATGAAAATAGTACAGGCATTTTTTTTAGAACGTCGGCGCATCTTAGACATCACATGTTGTGGTTTTTGGTATCTATACCTGATAGATCTCACATGCTCAATTTATATGCAAATAAAAACAAATTTGCTATGATTTCTCTATGAAAAATAGGAGCATACAAATGAGATTTCTTAAGCGCATTTTTCTTTTCTTAGTCATCAATACTCTAGTCATTACTACCATTTCAATTGTGCTGAATATTTTCAACGTTCGGCCCTACATCACGCAATATGGAATCAGCTACCAAGATCTATTTATCTTCTGTTTGATCTGGGGGATGGGTGGTGCGTTTATTTCATTGGGACTCTCTCGCATCATGGCAAAGTGGCTGATGGGAGTAAAAGTAATTGATCCCAATACACGTGATGCGCACACAAAACAACTACTCGATACAGTACATGCACTAGCACGCAAAGCACACCTCTCTGGCATGCCTGAAGTCGGTATTTACAAATCTGCAGAAGTAAATGCGTTTGCAACAGGTCCAACAAAAAGACGCTCTCTTGTAGCCGTTTCTTCCGGCCTTTTAGAAAAAATGAACAAGGATCAAGTAGAGGCAATCTTAGCACACGAGATCACACATATTGCTAACGGCGATATGGTTACAATGACTCTTGTTCAAGGGATCATAAATGCGTTTGTGATGTTCTTGGCAAGAGCTCTTGCGCTCATCCTTTCAGGCTTTGGCAGGTCGAATCAAAGACGGGGCTCTTATGGCTCTTATATGCTCTTTACGATTGTCTTTCAGATCGCGTTCATGGTGCTTGGCTCCCTCGTTGTTTTTTGGTTCTCTAGAAGAAGGGAATACCGAGCTGATGCAGGCGGAGCACATCTTGCTGGAAAGGCGAAAATGATCAGTGCTTTAGAAGAGTTAAAAACTTATGCAAACAGACGGGTTCCGACAGCTGAAAAAGAGTCCCTGCAAACGTTTAAGATCTCCACACCGCCTAAGTCGGGCTGGCGCCACCTTTTCGCCTCACACCCACCTCTAGATGAGAGGATTGCGCAGCTGAAGCAGACGCGCACCAGTTAAGGAAGCTCTGATCAAATCAAGACTTCTGGATTCAGTGGAATTGAGAACTAAAAGACTCTGAAGACGCAACAACTGAGTTGATCAGGAGTCTTCAAAAAATTAGACACTCGCAAGCTGTGCCGGAGACTTTTCCAAATCGATGAGTTTGCTGTCCTCTATGGCGTAGATCTCAGCCGGTTCGACAAGATCACAAAGGATTTTTAGGCTCGTACATTCTACAACAATAAAATCAACATCAGAGAGAGAGCAGAGAAGTGAAATAAACTCTCTATCAGGTTTTTTGTCCCGCAAGTAGACGACGAGTTTGTTTTCAGGATCTTTTGCAGCCAGTTTACGCAGACTTTTGAACACGGCAGTAGACATCCCATGATTACTCTCAAGGCTTAGGACACTGCAGCGTTTGCCTTTCAGTGATTGTTGAAGAGCAAAGATATGCTCCCCATCAAAAATCTTATTCTCAACGTCAAGCTCCATCAGACGCTCCGCCATGTCAGAGAGGTTGACACGTGCACAGCCAATCCGTTCAATCACTTTACCTGCAGCTATATTTGCAAGTTGCGCTGCATATTTAATATCGATGCCATTCGCAATTGCAATGCAGAGAGTGGAGAGAACCGTATCACCTGCACCAGTTACGTCTTTTACCTCTTTCGAGCGAACAGGGAAATCAGCTCTTTCACCTGAGCGGTTGAATAGAGAGATCCCCTCCTGCGAGCGAGTAATAAGGAGCTGTTCAACACCACAAGTTTTTAAGACAGTAGCAGCAACCTCATCAAGCGAAATTTCATGCGGGAGACGTGCTGCTGCATAGGCCTCAGACACGTTGGGAGTCAGGATACTTGCACCTCGATACTTCGTGAAGTCGATCCCTTTCGGATCGACAATAACAGGAATATGACGTGCCTTTGCCATTTCAATTACAACGCCAAGAAGTGTGTGGGAGAGGAAGGCTTTGCCATAATCAGAAATCGCTACAATTTCACAATCATCCATCAAATCAGGAAGTTTGCCGATTAGTTCATGCTCAAGGTCTTCTGGTATCGGAGTAATCGTCTCGAAATCAACTCTTAAGACTTGTTGTGAATCCGCAATAAAGCGGTTCTTAACAGGAGTTTTATATCGTTTTTGGTAGGAAAGTCCACGGATATCTACTCCTTCGTTCTCCAGGGCAGTGCGGATCTCTTCTCCCGCAAAGTCTCGGCCAACACGCCCCACAACAGAGACGTCTGCTCCAAGAGCACATAAGTTGAGGACAACGTTTCCAGCGCCTCCGGGTCTACTCTCTTCGCTATGCGCATGTAAGACAGAGACTGGAGCTTCTGGAGAAATGCGCCGGATCTTCCCATTCGTATAGGCATCCAACATAAAATCGCCGATGACAAGGACTTTTACCGGCCCGAGCCGACTAAGCATTCCAATTAGCTTTACCATTGCTTACCTACTAGAAGATGTTCTTGGATATAATCTTTGACAGCTCCTTCAATATTGTAAGAGCTTGGAGTATGTCCATGAGATTTTAGATATTTATCCATGTCAGCACATGTGTAGTTTTGGTACTGCCCAACAAGGTTTTTTGGCATATCGATGTACTCGATGTTTTTTTCTTTTTCCACAGCTTGGAATAAAGCTCCTGCGAGCTGATTCCAAGTTGTAGGTGATCCTCTTCCGATGTTAAAAATTCCGCTATTATTATTGAACAAAAAATCGCAGGTCATTCGAGCTGCGTCTTTCACATAAATAAAATCACGGCACTGTTCTCCATCACCAAAACGGGATGGCTCAGAGGATTTGAACAGATGCACTATCCCTTCATTTTTTACTTTAGGCAGCATCTTATAGACCATCGAGGCCATGTGACCTTTGTGACTTTCATTCGGCCCGAATACGTTGAAGTACTTGAGTCCAACAACTCGGTCTAATATCCCCTGTTGCTTGGCCCATACGTCAAATAAGTGCTTTGAAAAACCGTAGAGATTTAAAGGACGGAGCTCTTCTAATAGATCAACATCGTCTGAAAAGCCTAAACTTCCATCTCCATAAGTAGCCGCTGAAGAAGCATAGATAAAACGAATATCATGCTTCAGAGAAATTTCTGCCAACCTCTGTGTATAACGGAAATTGTTTTCCATGAGAAAGTCGCCATCTTTTTCTAGGGTATCAGAGCAGGCGCCTAGATGAATGATCGCAGCTACTTCATCCGCTCTATTTTCTAACCAGGAGAATAGGGAATGTTTAGAGATGAAGTTGTAGAAACGTTTGCCGTGGAGATTTTTCCACTTCTCTGTTGTCTCGATGTCATCGACAAGAAGTAGGCGGTCGTAGCCTTTGTCATTGAGGTGTCTTGTAACAGCAGATCCGATAAACCCTGCTGCACCGGTAACAATAATCATTCGGTCGTGCATTTAGTCCTCTTCCATAAATCTGGAATCGTCACTATAGCTTAAGCTGGGAATTTGTACCAGCTCTCGTCACTGCGCTGTAAAAAACAAGCAGGATAAAATGTGGCATTGGGAAGCTTTGGATCCACGACATCACCAAAACAGAAAAATGCTGTTCCACTTCCTGTCATGTGCACATCTGTAAAGCCAAGTTCTTTGAGGGCATTTTTGATCTTTTGTAGCTCTGGCATAAGTGCAAATGCAGCGGCCTCCAAGTCATTGAAGAACAAAGGTGTGTTTGATTGATGTGAAAGCAGCGCCTGCTTAGGGTTTCGCTTTTCCAATTGATCTAGCTCAAGTGCTCCATAGACCTCTGGAGTAGAAAGTCCATTTTCTGGTTTAGCAATCCAGAGTCTTTGATAGGAGGGAGGCTGGGCGGTGAGCATTTCACCTTTCCCCTCGCAATAGGCCCTTCCATTTGAGAAAAAAAAGGCAACATCGGAACCAATCTCTGCAGCCCATATAGACAAGGTCTCATTGGAAATACCCATTGCCGTCAGCTGATTCAATCCCCAAAGCGTTGTTGCGGCATTACTGCTTCCCCCTCCAAGTCCAGCTTCCATGGGAATTCTCTTGTCTAAAGAGAATCTGAATTGACGAGAAATACCCGTTTTCTTGCGAAAAAGAGCTAAAGCACGAAGAACTAGATTCTTCTCATCAACTGGAATGGTTGGATCGGTACAAGTAAGGAGATCTTCATTACTAACGGAAATCGTGAGATAATCCCCCAGATCGACTGCCTGGTAAAGAGAGGCTATCTCATGAAAGTTATCCGGGCGCTTTCTTAGCACCCGGAAAAACAAATTAAGCTTCGCTGGAGAAAAAAGCGATAAACTATTCACCTACTTTTTCTTCAGAGGTGATCTCTAGAGTGATCGTTGCAAGCACTCCTTCTTTAAGCTTAAGCTCTACTTCATGCACTCCTAGCTTCTTGATAGGCTTAAGAAGAAGAATATTACGCTTATCTAAATCGTGACCCAGTTGCTCTTTCAAAAGCCCTACGATGTCCTGAGCTGTGACAGAACCATACATGTGTCCTTCTGAATCAATTTTTGCCTTTGTTGTCAGAGTTTTTCCTGCAAATTCTTGTGCAAGAGTCTCTGATTCCTTCTTATCTACTACCGCCTGCTTAGCACGCTCTTGTTTTAGTTTCTCTTGGAGACGAACAAGATGCTTTTCAGCGATAATTGCTTTTTTTTGGGGAAGAAGACAATTACGTGCGAATCCTGGCTTAACAGAGACTATATCTCCGCTTCGACCCAATCCACTCACATCTTCTAAAAGTAATAGTTGGTTGCTCATATTTCAATCCTATTCTGGTGCGATAAATGGAAGGAGCGCCATGTAACGGGCTCTTTTGATCGCGTTAGTCAACATTCTTTGGTGGCGCAATGAGATCCCAGTAATCCGTCTAGGAATAATCTTGCCATGTTCTGTGATAAACTGAGACAGAGTATCAATATCTTTGTAATCAACGTGGCGAATTCCAGCTGCTGTAAATGGGCAAGACTTGCGGCGCTTGCCAAACAGTGAATCTTTTTTCATGTTTGCTTATCTCCTATTCGCTATGTACTAGCGCTTTAAATTCTATACTCTCAGGGACTTCATCTACGCGCAATGTCATGAAGCGAATCAGGTCTTCGTTTAGCTGGTACTCGCGCCAAAGTTCTGGCATGCTAGAAGAACCGGCTGTAAAATAAAGGACGTAATAATATCCCTCTTTACGACCATTGATTTCATAGGCCAATCTCTTGCGCCCCTGCTCAAATGTCTTATGCACCTCTCCTGCGTGATGCTGGATCGAAGATTCGATTTTCTCAATCGCCTTCTTGCGAGCCTCTTCACTTAGGGTTGCACTTAAAATATACATCCCCTCATAGAGGTGTTTTCTTGATTTTGGCATCTATATTTCTCCTACTCTATTAGCCTTTCGCATCGCAGCCTCTACTCCTTCCGAAATCCAGATCTCGAGGGCCTCTACAGCCTTTTCTACGATCTCAGGAAGAACTTTTTGCTCTTCAGCGGTAAATCTACCGAGGACGTAATCGGAAAGTTCTCCTTTTTGACGTCCTCCAACTCCGATTCGCATCCGGGCATATTCTTGAACCCCCAGGTGCGCCTCAATACTTTTCAATCCGTTGTGTCCTCCACTCCCCCCTTTGGCTCGGATACGGATCCCTCCGAAGGAGAGATCTACATCATCGGTCACTATGATCAGCTGATCAACCGGGATTTTGAAGTAGTCTACACATTTTCTTACTGCCGCCCCACTTTCATTCATGTAGGTCAGGGGCAACAAGAGGTGCGCTTTTTTCTCGCAGATTCTCCCTTCCGCAACACTCCCCTTAGTTCGGACTAAAGAGGGGCGAAAAGAGGTTCCCATCTTTTCAGCAAGCGCTTTGACAACCCGAAACCCAATATTGTGGCGGGTGTCATCATACGTCTTGCCCGGATTTCCGAGACCTGCAATGAGGTAGCGCTCCTCCATCTTTAACGTTTCGCAATCACCACAACCACTTCGTCAGTGGTGGCCAAAGGTCTAACACCTTTGGGCATGGCAATCTGCGACAAGCGCTTAGCTTGCTTAATTTTTAGCTCGCGAACATCAAGTTCAAACTCTTGAGGGATGTCCTTAGGAAGGCACTCAACTTTTACGCTGCGGATAACTTGGCGCATAAAACCACCTAGTTTTATTCCTTCACATTCTGCTTCTCCAGTACACTCAACAGGAACTTTTACCCGAACAGGAACGTCCTTTTTAAGCTCTGAAAAATCGATATGAGTTATTCTGTAGCTTGTCAAATGGTATTGGATATCCTTGACGATTGCCTCTACTTTTTTCCCATCAACATCCAGTGTGAATGTTGTAGTAGCTAGTCGCCCTTGCTTGATCTTTCTTAAGGCTGCAGCAAACTGCGCCCCATCGACCTCGATCATTTGTCCTTGATTGCCAAGAGAGTAAAGAATGGCAGGAATATTTCCATCTCGGCGAATCTGCTTCGTCTGACCTTTCGTTTCTCCCGCTCTCTTTTTTGCACTCAGATTCATCAACTTATCTCCAGTTTGCATTCATCTAATAATCAGCTGTGGAACAGAGAGGAAATGGACTTAGCCGAGAGTATCGACTCTATAGCCTGACTAAAAAGAGGAGCAACCGACACAACGTGCATAATCGAGTCGCCTTCCAATTGCTCTGGAAGGGGAACCGTATTGGTTACAACTATCTTTTCAATCGCACTTCCCGAGAACACTTCATCAACCATTAGCCCGTGGGTGGCAATGGCAAAGACCGAACTAGCTCCTGCATTTTTGCAGATTTCTGCGGCCTTATTGAGTGTCTCACCAGTTGAAACCAGATCGTCGACAAGAAGTACTTGCTTCCCCTCGACGTCGCCAATTAAGGCGCCAATCTCAACATGTTCTGCGTCCACGCGACACTTATCTACGATGGCAAAATCAACTCCTGCATCTGTTGCAAAAGCTCGTGCCAACTTAATACTGCCTAAATCTGGTGCAACGACTACATAGTCTGTTAGCCCCAGATCTTCCACTGCCTCCATAAGGAGTGGGCGAGCGAAGAGGTTGTCGATAGGGATATCGAAAAACCCCTGAATCTGCTCTGCATGCAGATCCATCGTCAGCCCCCGGTGCACTCCTGCTGTTTCCAACAAGTTTGCTACCAGCTTCGCAGTGATAGGCACTCGCCCCCTGTCCTTCCGATCTTGCCTGGCATACCCAAAGTAAGGGATGACAACTGTGACCGACCGAACCGAGGCGCGCTTCAAAGCATCGACAAGGATCAACAATTCCATGAGATAGTGGTTAGGACGCCGTGCGATCGTCTGCAGAACGAAAACGTCCCGACCGCGGACATTGTCTAAAATTTCAATGCCTATCTCGCCATCAGGAAATGTTGATATGGAGACCTTTCCCAGTTCAATGTTAAGAGCATCCGCTATTTGCTTCGCGAGTTCAATATTCGAGCTCCCAGAAAACAATAAAAACGACTGTTCATCTAACATCTGGGAAAAATCCCCTTCTTTTCGGCTGCCAAAACAGCCGACTAATTGGGGTGGAAGGATTCGAACCTCCGCATGGCGGTACCAAAAACCGCTGCCTTACCGCTTGGCGACACCCCAGTAAGAACTTAATAGCCCTACTCGAAACGATAAGTTTACTCACCCAAGGATTTAAGCTCAAGTATTCGTTGGAATCCCGTAAGATCAACACTGTAATATCACCCCCTTACCACTCACTAAATTTTTTAGGCGGTATTTCCAAATTCTTGGCAAAAGGGACTTCATAGGTAAAGACATGCCTGGAAATAATACAGTCCCTAACCCAAGGAAAATGAGCGCGATAGATATTAAAGCAAGTTAGGACAAGGACTATCAACTCACTGGATGCTTGTGTAGAAAACTAGCTTCACACTCCTCTAAGCTATCAAATCTCCCCGACTGATTCTTTGAAGCGTCTTGAAGCCTGATAGTGCTCAATGACAGGCTCTGCCACTGTAATCAAATCGATAGGATGATCAAAAATTTTTACATAGGAAAGGGGCAAGGGAGCCACCTGCACAACAGTGGATGCAATCGCATCTCTAAGAGCTGTTTGATCCCAAAACTCTCCTTCTCTTTTCGGGTCTGACAACTGGGAGTGACAATGTTGGATCCATTGCTTCAATAGAAGCTTCCCCCCTTCTCGAACAAAAATCGTTCCCGATCGAACTTTCGAGGGGTGGTCACGAGGAAGCTCTGGTTCGAGATGGACGGAGAAATCAGCTGCAAATGCCTCTTGCCAAGTGGGTTTTTGGATAAAGACAGCATCAGCGTCTACCCAGAGGACGGGCTTTTGGAGCTCTTCAAGTTTTTTTAAAATAAAAAAAGGTTTGTAAGCGCAGTTAATCTCCCAGTTTCCGAACGACTCAACTCCTTCAATAGCAGTCTCTAATCCGAATTTTTTGCAAGAAGCGATAAGTTTTTTCACTTCTTGCTCATAGGGGGTGCCCTTCGTGTAAAAGGAAATGATTACGGGAAATTCCATAATTTGTATTGTAACAATTATATGGATATTGTCCACATAGCTAGTGAACTAGCCCCCATTGCTAAGGTTGGCGGACTTGGAGATGTAACCTATGGCCTCTCTAAAGCGCTTGTCAAAAAGGGACACCGCGTACGGGTGTTTTTACCCAAATATGACTGTCTTAATTACCATCTGCTAGAAGATCTTCAGATATTAGAAAAATCCTTCTTTGTGCAAGAAGCTGGCATCTCAATCGAAAACACACTCTGGTCAGCTAGACTCCACGACATAGAAGTTGTTTTTCTTGAAACTCACCATCCAAAAGGGTATTTCCTCAGAGGAAAAATCTATGGCGAAAAAGATGACGCAAGCCGATTTCTCTATTTCTCTAAGGCAATCAGTACCTATTTGGAAAAATCTCCACCCGATGTGGTTCACCTGCATGATTGGCCGACAGCTGCATGCACCCTCTTCTTAGAAAAGGTCGCTAAGACAGTATTTACAATCCACAACATGCAACACCAGGGACTTTGTCCTTTGAATGCTCTTCAAGCATTTGGATTCTCTGTCGACGAGAATGCTGTGCGTGATCTACACGATCACGAA
This sequence comes from Chlamydiota bacterium, assembly GCA_021772375.1. Classification (GTDB taxonomy): domain Bacteria; phylum Chlamydiota; class Chlamydiia; order Chlamydiales; family Rhabdochlamydiaceae; genus Sacchariniichlamydia. The sequence continues at coordinate 13,994 of JAJFME010000018.1, forward strand.
AAACTCAACCTTTTGCGTACCGCGATCCAGTATAGCGATGTCATTACGGCTGTCTCCCCCACTTATGCTTGGGAGATCCTCACCCCTGAAGGGGGATTCGGATTGGATAAAGAGCTCATCAACCATAAAAAAAAGCTCAAAGGGATCCTAAATGGAATCGATACAGATTATTGGGACCCACACGCAGACCCCTTCTTGGTTCAAAACTACTCGATGGAAGATGTAACTGAAGGAAAAAGAGCGAATAAAAATCACATTCAAAAGCACTTTATGCTCCCTCTAGCCAAGCAAAAACCACTTGTAACAGCTGTGACACGACTTGTTTCCCAAAAAGGGCCCGATTTAATCCAATATGGAATTGAAAAAACCATTGAGCTAGGAGGACAATTTGTTCTCCTAGGATCCACTTCAGACCCCAATCTACAAGCACAATTCAGAGATCTCGCCAATCACGAGGACGTAGCGATCCACATGGAGTATGACGAGCCCCTTGCACACCTGCTCTACGCTGCTAGTGACATGTTCTTAATGCCCTCAATTTTTGAACCATGTGGACTAACCCAAATGATTGCGCTTCGCTATGGATCCGTCCCCCTAGTACGAGCAACAGGCGGACTCAAAGACACGATCAAAGACTCTGAAACAGGCTTTGTGTTTGATATCCCAGACAATAAAGGAGTAGATTCTGTACTTGAAAGAGCTTTTGAAACTTTTGAAAAGAAGGACGAGTGGACTCCTCTCATCCAAAATGGCATGCAAGCCGACTTTAGTTGGAATACTTCAGCTAATCACTATTTGAAGCTCTACCAGTCCTAGATAGACTATTCTACGGAAGAAATGAATACACAACGAGAATCACTTCAAAAGCGCTTTTTTGATATAGCCTTGATTAGCGTATAGGTATTCAACCCCGGAGAAGAGACTATAGGATGCAGCTCCAAGAACAAGGTAGAAAGAAATATCTTGGAAAAGAGCAAGTGAGATCATCCCCATCGCGTAAGGAATCATCAAGCAAAGAATCGCTAAGCTAGCGGCTCCTTGGACAACCGCTTTCACTTTACCTGAGAGACGAGCTGCTAGAGCGAACCCTCGCAAAGCACAGACGGTGCGAAGGAGGCTAATAATTGAATCCCTATAGAAGAAGAGTAGAACCACCCATAGGGGCAAGCCAACAATTCCTTGCGTAAAGGTAAGAAAAACTGAGATTCGGAAAATGCTATCTGCCATTGGGTCGAGAAGTTTCCCGAGTTCAGTCACCTGATTCCTTTTCCGGGCTGCCAGCCCGTCAAAGAGATCTGTGAGCTCGGCTATCACAACAAGACCAATGAGAACAAAGGGAAGGGCTAGAAGGCTAATTCCAAGCTGAGCGTGGAACACATAGAGAAGAAGAAAGACAGGGCTTAATATTATCCGACTTAAAGTGAGCATAATTGCTAAATTCAAAACATTTCTCCTTTGCTAAAACCAGTATAACAATCTTAGCGAATAACTACCACTCTTCTATTTAAACCTGCATTTTCAACCTGCCCTTTTTGAACTTTCTTGAAATAACATCTTACAGATTCTTTATTATGTGCTTCCAGTATTTGCTGAGTGTTTCTGCTAGAAGTTGCTGCCACTCTACGATCACTTTCTGCAAATAAATATTTAGCTACTATAGTAAAAGAAACCTGCGTCCCCAGCCATCCAAGTGTATCAGGAAGCCCTTGGCTTACAAGCATTTGTTCATACTGAGCTTCCAAGCGTCTCTTACGATTTTTTGGAGAAAGTTCTTCTACTGCTTCAATTCGATCTACCATGGCCCCATTTTACCACAGTTTGACAGACGAGATCAATCTCATTGTGAAATATCGATTTGATTTGTACACTGTACGCTATGTTGACCTTTCAAGAAATGATTCATAAACTCTCCACGTTTTGGGAAAAACAAGGGTGTGTTATCCATCAAGGACACGATCTCGAGATGGGAGCTGGGACATTTAATCCTGCAACCTTTCTAAGATGCTTAGGACCAGAGCCCTATAAAACGGCCTATGTCGAGCCCTCCAGACGACCTAGCGATGGTCGCTATGGAGAGAACCCCAACCGCCTTCAGCTCTTCCACCAATTCCAAGTTGTAATCAAGCCCTCCCCTTCCAACATTTTGGAACTATATAAAAAGTCTCTTGAAGCAATCGGAGTAGATCTAAAAAGCCACGATTTACGTTTTGTCCACGATGACTGGGAATCTCCTACAATCGGAGCTCATGGGCTCGGTTGGGAGGTCTGGCTAGATGGAATGGAGGTAACACAGTTCACCTACTTTCAAGCTGTCGCTAATGTTTCACTAAAACCAGTAAGCGTCGAGATCACCTACGGCCTAGAACGTCTTTGCATGTATATCCAAAACAAAGATAACGTTTTTGATATGCAGTGGAATGGCACGTATACATATGGTGACATCTGCAAGCGCAATGAAGTAGAGTGGAGCTCCTACAATTTCACTTATGCATCGACGGAAATGTGGCTGCGTCACTTCGACGATTATAAAAAGGAAGCTAAAGAGCTGATCGCTCACCAACTTCCCATTCCAGCTTACGATTTTGTAATGAAAGCATCGCACGCTTTTAACCTTCTTGAAGCACGCGGCGTGATCTCTGTAACAGAGAGGACCGGCTATATTGGTCGAATCCGAGACCTCTCTAGACTAATTGCAAGTGAATATCTTTCCATGCGTGAAAAGTTGGATTTTCCTCTTCTAGATAAACTTTCAGAAGAAGAAAAAAAAGTTCCACAATTAAAAGCCTTACCGAAAACATTTGACCCACATCGAAGAGAGAGCTTCTTACTTGAAATCGGTTCGGAAGAGTTGCCTGCCACATTTGTCCCCATTGGGATGCAAAACCTTGAAAATGCTTTTAGAACTCTTTTCAAAACCCACGACCTTAGCTTTGAAACGATCCAAGTTTTTGGAACACCTCGCCGTCTTGGAGTCTTAGTTCGAGGGCTCGTAGAAGGGACCTCTGACAAAACAACTGAGAGAAAAGGTCCTAATATCACAGCTGCCTTTGCGGATGGATCCCCTACAAAACAAGGAGCTGGATTCTTAAAAGCTGTTGGCTGTGAATCTGTCTCCTTATCAGATATTCAGTCTGGAAAAATCAAAGCTCTGGAACTACGTGGAGAGCACCTCTTTGCCACAATTAAAAAAGAGGGGAAATCGATCTACCAAATCCTCTCTGAAGAGCTGCCTAAGCTAATTTTGGGACTTGACTTCCCAAAGAAAATGCGTTGGGGCTCACTTGATATTACGTATCCACGCCCCCTACACTGGATCACCGCTCTCTATAGTGATCATGTTGTACCTTTCTCTATTGCTGAGATTGGATCTAATTCTTATACGTTTGGCCACTCGCAACTTGATCCAAAAAAAATTATGCTGAAAGAGGCTAATGACTTCTTCTCCACGCTGAAAGAACACAAGGTTCTTGCAGACGCTTCTGAGAGAAGGCAAAGTATCGTAGATCAACTCCACGAACTAGAGATTCAATTAGGTGCCGAAGCAATAGAAAAGAAAAAAGTGCTCGCCCAGGTACTACACCTCTCTGAATGGCCTCAACTTACACACGCAGATTTTAGCGCAGATTTCTTAAAAATCCCTTCCGAAGTACTCATATCTGAAATGGTGGAACACCAAAAATATTTTCCCCTGAAAGATAAAGCTGGAAAACTACTAAACAGCTTCATCATCACAGCAGATAACACCCCCAATGATCTGATCCGACATGGCAATAGAAAAGTCCTGTCAGCTCGCCTCTCAGATGGAGTTTTCCTCTATGAGCAAGATCTACAAACTTCTCTTGAGAAGTTCAATGAAAAGCTCGAAAAGATGACTTTCCAAAAAGAATTAGGCACGATGTTTGATAAGGTAGCGCGCATCGTTACCCTCTCTCAAAAGCTCAACGACATCCTACAGCTTGCCGACCCAAAAAAAGTAGCCCGTGCAGCTCTTCTTTGCAAAGCCGATCTTGCCTCTGGCATGGTGGGAGAATTCCCCGAGCTACAAGGGACGATTGGGAAGTACTATGCCCAAACGCAAAAAGAGGATATTGAAGTTGCTACTGCAATTGAAGAGCACTGGATGCCCCGCATTGAAGGTGGAGACCTTCCTAAAACACCTTCTGGGATCATCCTTAGCCTCTCTGATAAACTAGATAATTTGATTAGCTACTTCTCCGTAGGGCTAAGACCCACCTCTTCTTCTGATCCTTACGCACTGCGAAGACAAACGATCGGAATCCTAAAAATCCTCGTAGCAAACAAACTCTCTCTTGATTTAAGCAGTCTCCTTGATGGAGAAGTCCTTACCTATCTAACAAGCCGAGCAAAAGGAGTTTTCGAAGATTTTGGATTTGCAAAAGACGAGGTCGAGGCCTCCCTTATGGGGCTCTGCAAAGATCCATACGATCAATACTGCAAAGTAGAAGCCTTTCATGCCTTCCGAAGCACTGAGAGCTTTGCCAAACTCTTTGAAGTCTACAAAAGAGCAAAAGGACAGCTAGAGAAATCCAAGGCTGGCATCTTTGATCCCGCCCTTGCACAAGAGCCTGCAGAAAAAGCACTTGTCGCAGCTCTAGCCTCTCTTGAAAAGCACTGGCACAATATTCTTAAACAAAAACAGTATGCTCAGGCCTTTGAAGAAATGGCAAAACTACAAACCCCTCTTGCTAACCTCTTCGACCAGGTGAAGATCCTAGCAGATGAGCCAAACATACGAGAGAATCGTCTAGCTCTCCTCCACAAAGTCTTCGCTCATTTTCAAGAACTTTTAGATTTTAGTAAGATCCAGCGTAATTAACTCCTTAGCCATAGGGACAAAATGACACTACTACAAATGACAGAAGTGAGGGACAGAGCACTCATCTCTTGCGCTAGAGAAAATCTTATAGAACCAGTCCCAATAGCTATTTACCAAATTGAAACATCCATTCCTTCCTCCAACACCACAGTCGCTTTAAACCTGCGTTATCTTCAAGCAGAACTTGCTCACTTCTATGTACTCCGCCTTCTTCTAGAAAGTATTGAAAGATTTTGGCAAGGAGAGCGTTATAAAAGCTCTGAGTTACTAGATTCCTTAGAGAGGTGGATCCCATGGGGAGAGAACCTCCCCGCAGTCGAAGAAAGAACTCGAAACCTATTTCGCGATCTCTATCCAACTACAGCTTTTCTCAGTAATGCAGTTTCACAAAATACAGCCCCTTCGACACCTACTCTCTGTCAAATTCACTTTGACACTACTTTAAGTCTGGCACAGATCTTCTATGAAAAGCAGGAACTCCCCGTGTTTAGACAAGCCGCTATTGATTACCTAGAAAAAGGGTTACAGAAAATTGAAGCATTTGGTGGACCAGAAGTTCTAAAACGGGATTGCTCTAACCGCATAGAAGGGTTATACCTAGAAAAACTAATCTATATTATGCAACAGCTAGCAGAAAAGCTAGCAGGTGGTCACTACATAGCTGCTGAATGCAAAGTGAATGAAATTTCCACACTCTTCACCACCAAACTCTCTTCTCAGAGTTCAGTAATGTTCCAAGGCTTAGCCACCGTGATCAAATTAACGGTTATCTACTACAAAGCTCTTATCTTTGTCCATCAGTGTCGTGATGCCGAGGCTATTTTTCAAATCCATGAAGGACTCCATATGTTCTCTTCCCCCCTTAGTGAAAATGACTCATTAAAAGAATTCGTAGAGAAGGTTCAATACCAGCTGCTTAAACTTCTCGCTGCAGTCATTGGCATCTTAGGGGAGCAACCGCCCTCCTCTAGCCCCGCAAGAGATTAGGAGCTTCCAGAATTAGAATGCATATCACCGACTTAACCTCCAGTGGAGAGGGCATTGGCACACTCAATGGTAAAAAAGTCTTTGTCGAAGGAGCTCTACCTGATGAAGAGGTAGAGATCGCCATCACCCAGGACAAAAAGCGATATGCCAAGGCTAAACTCCTTCAAATCAAGCGTTCTTCCCCACACAGAATAAATCCCATCTGTCCCTTATTTGGGGCCTGTGGTGGTTGCCAAATCATGCACTTAAGCTACAAAGAGCAGCTTCTCTTTAAACAAAAACGAGTTAAAGACGCACTCCAACGCATCGGTGACATCCACATTGAAGTCTCAGATTGTACCCCCTCTCCCGATCAACTTGGCTATCGTAATAAAGTGCACCTGCACAAAGGAGGGTTCCATAAACGCCATTCCCATGACGTCGTTCCTATAAAGCGATGCTATATCCACAATGACATCGGAGAAAAAGCCCTTCCCCTTGCCCAAAATGCGCATGAGGCGATCATCAGAACTTCCCTTACTACAAAGGAAGTATTGGTCACACTCGATGGAGAATCCAACCAAGAGTCCATTACAGAAACTCTTGGTTCTCTCCAATTCAAAATCCGCCCCTACGATTTCTTCCAAGTAAACCCCAAACAAGCCGTTCAACTCTATCGAAAAGCAGTTGCATGCGCACAACTTGAATCCTCTATGCGTGTTCTCGATGCCTATTGTGGTGTTGGCTGTCTCTCTCTTTTCGCAGCAGAAAAGGCGAACAGTGTTCTAGGAATTGAGGTGGGAAAAACAGCGGTAGAGAGCGCTAGAGAAAATGCAAAGCTCAACAAACTAGAAAATGTGCTATTTGAATGCACCCGAGTAGAGAAAAAGCTCCCCACCCTTGGTACATTTGATGTCATCTTCCTCAACCCACCTAGAGGTGGGGTTGATCCCAGCGTGATAACAGCACTTCTTAAACACCCTCCAAAACGACTCATCTATATCTCTTGCGATCCCGCAACATTGAGCCGTGATCTAAAAGCTCTGCAAGAGAAATTCTCTGTTGATGAGGTTATCCCCTTTGACATGTTCCCACAGACAGTTCACGTCGAGACATTGGTAGATTTGACGCTTCAGTGATTTTTGCAACCCTAGGTGCAAAATATCACACAAAATATGCAACTATGGTTGCATATTTCACAACTCACTCTCTAAGAAGGCTTTACATAACGAGGTTTCCACTTTTTTTCAGGCTCAGTCTCTGCCCCTTTGCTAATAAGGAAATGGATCAGCGCCTCCGCACGATGAATGCCCCCGTGGGCAATTTGCACAGGCGTCTTGGATGCATGGTCCTTTGCATCTATATCCACTCCTTCACCCAGCAAGATTTCTGCTACCTCTTTATGCCTTGGAAAATCTCCTCTCACACAGGTGAAGTGCAGTGGTGTCCTTCCGTCTTCATCTCTAGCATTTGGATTAGCTCCCCTACCCAGAAGTATTTTAGTTGCGATTGTATGTCCGCCTACAGCGGCAGAATGAAGGGGGGTGTCTCCACGATGTCCTCTTGCATTTACATCGGCACCAGCCTCAAGTAGGATTTCAACCACACCTGCATGGCCAGCTGTAGCAGCAAAATCCAGAGGTGTCCTTCCATCTTTATTACGAAGACGAAAGTTGGCTCCTGAAGCTAGCAAAGTCCGGACAATATCGACCTTTCCTCGTATTGCAGCTTTGTGAAGAGGAGTCGTTCCTCTGTAACCGAGACAATCTTCATCTGCGCCTTCTTCAAGAAGGGTGGTTACTTTAATAATATCTCCATCTACACAGGCCATGTGTAATGGAGATTCCAATCGATTTATACTTGTCATTTTCCTATCCAGTGTCGGTTATATGCAATGAGTCGATAAAACAGATTCAATCCGGGAACATAGCAGAGCCACCCAAGAGACTTTCCTTTGCCATTGAGGAGTTTGAGAATGCGAAAAATCGCTTTTGAGTAAGTCCAGACCTTGTCTTGATCTTCTAATAGAACCAGTGTATCGCCTTTGAGCAGTTTTTTAGGAAGAAGCTGCTTGGCTTTTTCACTGTTTAGAGGAAAGAATGTAAAGAGCTGCTTTTTGTCTCTGTCTTGAATATTGCGAATAGCATTTTGACAAAGCTTACAACCACTATCAAAAAAAATAAGATGCTTCATGGCAAGACAACGGTCGGTTGATTTTTTTTAATCTCATCGAAGACTTTGGCTAGCTTGAGAGCCTCTGTATCCGAGCAGGTCCCACTTTGAATCTTGTTTTTGATCCCCTCTCGCTCCTCCATCCATTTCCGGATTAAAAGGCGATGAATCACCTCTACAAGTCCCTCTTCGGCTTTGTCTGGGTTCACTTTCTTTTGAACGATTTCAGTTAAGAGACTTTGTTCTTCTTCTTTGTCAAGAATACTGCCAAGTGAAATAAGATCGCGCGGACCATCAGAAGAGGAGAACTTTTCAAAGATCCTCTTGCAAACCGGCTGTCTGAAAAGATCGGGTGCTACATTGAGTTTGGCTATTTCAAGGAGACGATCATCTTTAATGAGAATGAGCCAACGAAGAAGATCTGTTTCAAGGATTTGGTCAGGGTCAACAGCGTGTTTTCCCGCATTCCCAAACCGTTTAACGAAGTGAGATTGCGGGGAACTAGCTCCAACTCCAACAACTGATTCTGGGACAACCGTCAGTTGAGCGATTTTTCTCAAGCTCTCATGGATCATGACCGGCTCATCCCAAGAACGAACCTGATCGGTCAGTTTACGGATGAGCGCACTTTTTTCTGCAGGATTGGAAAGATTCACCCCTTCTGAACTGGTTTCTACTAAGAAAGTAAGGTAGTCTTTTGGCATCTCTAGTAAAGAGAGAAATGCATCTACTCCCGATTTGCGCACAAAGCTATCTGGATCGCTATTTTCAGGAAGAGAGAGAACGCTTATTCCGATTCCTGCTTTCTGGAAAAGATTTCCAATCTTAACAGCTGCAGCTTTTCCAGCCTTGTCTCCATCCATCGCAAGAAAAACCTGATTCACACCAAGGTCGGATAAGAGCTTCACATGTCCCTCTCCAAATGCAGTCCCTTGCGCAGCGACGGTAAAATTGATCCCTGAATGAATGAGTCGAAGCGCGTCAATCTGCCCCTCAACAATGATTGCTCGCCTCTCTTTTGCAATCCGCTGCCGACTATAGCTTAATCCAAAAAGAGTATGAGATTTTTTGAAAAGAGGTGTCTCAGGGGTATTGATGTATTTCCCTCCAAAAGTCTCCTCTTTGATTTTTCGTCCAGAAAATCCAATTACAGCTCCGAAGGGATCAGTAATGGGGAAAGTGATTCGCTCCGAGAAAAAGTCGCTTCCCTTTTCTGTCATCAGCCCTGCTGCAATAAGAACCTCTTCTTTAAGTCCTTCTCCTTTTGCTAATTGCCGAAATGCTATCCGCTCTTTTGGGGCGTAGCCAAGCCGGAAGAACTTTATGAAATCGAGATTTAATCCCCTTTGGTAAAGATATTGCAGAGCTTGATGCCCCTCTTCTGTGTGAAGAAGAAGTGTGCTATAAAATCTACAAGCAAGCTCAAGAGATTCTTTGAGAGCTACACGGTCGGGGCCTCGTTTTTTTCCCTCACCCTCTGTTTTGTCTAAGAGAACACCAAAACGTTCAGCCAAAGATTCAACAGCTTCGACAAAAGTCATTTTGAGGCTGTGCATCAAAAAAGAGATTGCATCTCCATGTGCGCCGCATCCAAAGCAATGGTAATGATCATCGCCTGCTTTAAGAATAAAAGAAGGGGATTTTTCTTCATGGAAGGGACAGAGTCCTTTATAGGTAGCCCCCGAGCGTTTGAGTTGCATATGGGACGATAAGACCTCTACTAGGTCCACCTTTGATCGGAGGTTGTCTAAGCTCTCATCTGTGTATAACGCCATCTTGTTGATTTTATACCACTCGCCGGGTATTTTTTCAGTTGTATAATTATGAGTACGACAACACAAACGCCCATGATGGCCCAGTGGCACGCCTGTAAAGAGGCAGCGCCCGATACGATCCTTTTCTTCCGCCTCGGTGATTTTTATGAGGCTTTCTATGAGGATGCAGAGCTTCTTGCCAAAGAGCTCGATCTGACACTAACGAAAAGGCAGGAAATCCCCATGGCGGGAATTCCGCATCACACCTGCGATACCTACATCGATAGGCTTGTTGCAAAAGGGTACCGCGTTGCAATTGCCGAACAGATGGAAAATCCAAAAGAAACAAAGGGCATTGTCAAACGAGGCGTTGCACGTATCGTCACGCCAGGAACTGTGATCACTTCTAGCCTTATCCAAGATAAAGAGCAAAGCTATCTTGCAAGTATCACCCAACTCAACCAACGCTTTGGTCTTGCCTGCATTGACATCACAACTGCCGATTTTTTTGTTGGAGAGTTTGAAAGCAAAGAAGCCCTTTTCGATGAGCTAGCAAGAATCCGTCCCAAAGAACTCCTTCTTCCAAAAAAATGGAAAGAAGAGCAAGCGTTTTTGCAAGAAGTACACCAAAGCTTCCGCCCTACGATCCATCACTTAGACAGCTGGCACTTTGATCACCAAGGAGCCCTCGACTTCCTTACTCGCCACTTTGAAGTCCATTCACTCGATGGCTTTGGGCTGAAAGGACTTATCAGTGGGATCAACGCAGCAGGGGCTCTACTTACCTGCATCAGCGAAGAGCTCAACCTCCCTATCGACCACATCAAATCTGTAAAAGCATTCCAAACAAGTGGGCACATGCTCATCGACAAGAGCACTCAACGCAACTTAGAACTCACACACCCCCTGCATGAAGGACAAAAAGAAGCGACTCTCCTCCATCTTTTGGATGCGACCCAGACCCCCATGGGAGGACGCCGTTTGCGCCAATGGGTCTTACACCCCCTCCTATCCGTACAACAAATCCAGATGCGTCAAGATCGGATCAAAGGATGCATAAAAGATTTCTCCCAGCTCCTTGAGCTCCGCCGCTATTTAAGTGAAATCCGTGATCTAGAGAGACTCATGATGCGGATCGAAACAGGATTTGCCAGCCCACGCGATCTAGTCTCGCTCCGTCACTCTCTTGAGCAAATCCCACACATCGATCCTCTTGTTCCCGAAACATTTCCAGAAGTTTCTCTAATAGCAGAGAAAATAGCCTCTGCCATGGTTGAAAGCCCTCCCCTTCGTCTCAGCGATGGGGGGTTATTCAAACAAGGTTACAATAAAGAACTCGACCAGCTTCTCACGATTAAAAATGATAGCAAGATGTGGATTGCCGCGTATCAAACAAGGCTTCGTGAAACATTTGGGATCAAAACTCTAAAAGTTGGCTACACCAAGGCTTTTGGCTACTACATCGAAGTAAGCAAAGGACAAAGCGGCAATGTCCCGCCTGTTTTCCAAAGAAGACAAACCCTTGTCAACGCGGAGCGATTCATCACAGATGAGCTGAAAGACTTCGAGTACAAGATCCTCTCTGCCGATGAAAAGCTCAGCGCAATTGAAGCGCGTCTCTTCACCGAACTACGGACAGAGATCGCCACACACGCCAAATCCGTGCGAGAAACAGCCCAACTCATCGCTGATATCGATTGTTTCTCCACCCTTGGTAAAGTTGCACTAGAGCGAGACTATGTCTGTCCATTAGTCGATGAGAGTTCTCTTTTCGAAGTAAAAGAGGGGCGCCATCCAGTCATTGAAGCAGCTCTAGAAAATGGATTCATCCCCAACGACATCTCCTTCAATGAAAACTCCCAACAACTCGCTCTTATTACTGGTCCAAATATGGCTGGTAAATCAACCTTCATTCGACAAGCAGCGCTCATCGTCATCATGGCGCAGATGGGTTCTTTCGTTCCCGCCAGGAAGGCTCACATCGGTATCATCGACAAAGTCTTCAGCCGTATCGGCGCAAGCGATGACTTAGCTAGAGGACAATCCACCTTTATGGTCGAGATGACAGAGACCGCCAATATTTTAAACAACGCGACAGACCGCTCATTTGTCATCCTCGATGAAATCGGACGAGGGACAAGCACCTACGATGGGATCTCGATCGCCTGGGCCGTTGCAGAATTCCTTCTCTCCTCTCCAGGCAAGCAAGCCAAAACCCTCTTTGCTACTCATTATTTTGAAATGACAGAGCTTTCTGAAAAATACCCCGGAGCTTTCAACCTCAATGTCGCAGTTGCAGAAACAAACGATGGGATTACCTTCTTACGCAAGATTCAACCTGGCATGGCAGACAAAAGCTACGGCATCCACGTTGCAAGGCTAGCTGGCCTTCCAAGGGAAGCCCTCAAACAAGCCGAGAAAAAACTCCATGAACTGGAAAAACAGGGTCCTGCTCCGAAAAGAAATACTGCACAGCTTGACCTTTTCTCTGCAGCTGCTGCGCCAAAAAACCCGGTTCTAGAAGAGCTTGAAATCCTCGATCCCCACCAGCTCACCCCAATGGAGGCCCTCCAGCTACTGGTTCAATGGAAAAGTACGACCCCAAACAGCTAGGCAACTTCCCACTCGAGCCGGGTGTCTACTTGATGAAAAATCAAGAAGGCACCGTCATCTATGTAGGAAAAGCCAAAGAGTTGCGCAAACGGGTGAAGCAATACTTTTCCGGCCACGATACCCGAACAATGATCCCCTATCTTATCAATGAGATCACCCACATCGATACGATCGTTGTAGAAAATGAAAAAGAAGCACTTCTTGTTGAAAATACCCTCATCAAAAAACACCAGCCCAAGTACAACGCCTTTTTAAAAGATGACAAAACCTTTGTCAGCTTAATGATAAACAACCATCACAAATGGCCCCGTATCCAACTCATCCGCTACAAAGGAAAACCCAAGCTAAAAGGGCTCTATTTCGGCCCCTACACAAGCGCTTTTGCAGCCCGTCAAACCCACGAACTCCTCACCAAGCTCTTCCCTTTACGTCAATGCTCCGACCAAGAATTACAAAGGCGCACCCGCCCTTGTCTTCTCTATGGAATCAAGCGATGCATAGCCCCATGCGTTGAGCTCTGCTCTAAAAAGCAATATGACACCTTTGTAGATGGAGCAATCCAATTCCTAAAAGGCAAAGACCAAGAAATCATCCAGAGCCTCTATACTGAGATGGAAGAGTCCGCAGAAAATCTTGAGTTCGAAAAAGCTGCTGCCCTTCTTCAAACCATCCGGCAAATTGAACACGTCACTAAGATCAAGCAAGTCGTAGAAAAAACTGGCATCAAAGACAGCGACAGCATCGGACTTTTCAGACAAAGTGATGAAGTCATCCTCATGCAGCTTTTTTTCCGAGAGGGAAAACTCGTTGGCTCCGAGCACTACTCCTTCACTCATGCACTCGAAGATGATGAGGAACTCCTCTCCTCTTTCCTTCTCCAATACTACCAACAGAAAAAAGATCTTCCTCAAGAAATCCTCCTCCCCTTCCGCCTAACAGATACGCCTATTATCCAAGAGATCCTCCTTGAGGTGCACAAGAAAAAAATCACCCTCATCACCCCAGAAAAAGGGACGAAAAAAAGCCTGGTACGGCTCGCTCTAAAAAATGCAAAAGCCACTTTCGACCAAGAGAAAAATGAAACTGAATTGCGCGAAAAAATGCTCCTCGATCTTGCAGAGACCCTTCAACTCAACCGCTTCCCACGGCGCATCGAATGTTTTGACACCTCTAACATCTCAGGAACAGATCTTGTAGCTTCGATGGTCGCCTTCACAGACGGCCTGTATGACAAAAAACGGACCCGCTACTACAAGATCAAAGGCATCGATAAAGGAGATGACTACGCAGCACTCCACCAAGTCCTCTCCCGTCGCCTTGTAAAAGCCAAAGATGAAGATGACCTCCCCGACCTCGTCCTTATCGATGGAGGCAAAGGACAACTCAATATCGGCTCTAAGGTCCTCAAGGACCTTGATATTGCCAATGTAGATGTAGCTGCTATCACCAAAGACGAGGCTAAACACACCAAAGGGATGACAGCAGAAAGAGTCTTTCTTCCCGAACAGAAAGATCCCATCTCCCTCAATATTCGCTCGCCCCTACTCTTCCTTCTCCAGCAGATCCGCGATGCAGCCCATGAACGAGCTATCGGTTTCCACCGCAAAAGACGAAGCAAGCGGATCCTCAAAAGTGCTCTCGAGGGCATCCCCGGCATCGGCCCCATCAAGAAAAAACGGCTCCTTAGCCATTTTGGCAGCTTCAAACGAATCCAAGCTGCCACCGACGAAGAACTCCTTAATGTCGAAGGGGTTACAAAAAAAGACATCGCAGCTATCCGAAGCTTCCAGTAGGGCGGCCTGCGAACAAGGCTGTCAACGCAAAGTTAAAATGTCCTCCTCTTTCTGCAAAGTTAAAGTGTCCTCTTTTGATAGGGAGCCATAGGTCTTGAGTCTGAGTACTTCAACAGTGGACATCTCATAAAAAAGAAAGAAAAGGGCTCTCCCCCTGC
>JAJFME010000019.1 GCA_021772375.1 Chlamydiota bacterium
GGAATGGAGGGAGGACTACAATAATAACCGACCTCACAGTGCTCTTGGATATCTGACACCAAATGAATATCTAAGGAGCAAAACAGAAGGAAAACAGGAAAAAGTCTACTTATGAATGGGCGAAATATGGGGGCAGGTCAAAACCTCTTATAGTATTTTTCCCACCTTTACACAGAAGACATTGAGGATTTCCTCTCGACGAAGCACTTGAAATTATTGGAGAAGCTCAAAAAAACATTACTCGATTAAAATCGTCTTATGAGAATTTTTAACTTACACTCTAAAGCAAAGGCATTTATATCCGTTTGCTTTTCTCTTTTGATTGCAACGAGTTTGCAAGCAATTCATCCTCCCTTTCAAGCACCAAGCCTGGATGAAAAAGTCATGAAAGAGATATTGGAAATAACCAAGGACCTAACTAGATTCAGCAGCGAAGAGAGGCCTGCTCCGATTGAGCAGTCCTTAACATTTTCAGCGGAGGAATACGGATGTTTTGCTGGACCTCTAGCTAAATTGAGAGAATCAGTAAAATGTTCAGAGGAAGAAGCTAGGTCTTTAAATCAGGCATTCAGAGATGTGGATATAGATGATATTTTTACTCCTGAAGTCCTATTTAATCAGTCGAGAGCTATTGAAAAAAGGAAACAATTAAATCAACTTTTGATTTTTCTAGATAAAAGTGAAAAGCGCACAGAAAAAATAGTCTCCGACTTCAGGAAATGGATGTTGTTCAAAGCCGAAGTTAGTGAAGCCACCCGTAGAGCTTTTCTATCTGGTCACAATCAGGTTGCTGAAGAAAAAAAGAGACTCAGACAAGAGACCTATCGCATCAAGAAAGACCTCATTAGTGCATACATAAAACTATTCGATTTTTTATCTGCTAAAATATCTAATTCTGATGATCAAAAAACTGGCTCGGAAAAGATTATCGAGTCTGATGAAGACTGTAAAAAGTTGCAGGCTCATTGTGATACCATTGAACGACTTTTAAAAGCAGATGAAGGTATAGTTCTTTCAACTGAGAAGCGAAGAATGGATCTTGAAAATTTATTATCCCGATTAGCTCGTCCTAGTGATCCTGCAATTTTTCTACGTATAGCAGAAATTTATAAGGAAAAAGTCGAGCCATTTAATCAAGCGTTTGCAGAAATTGACTGGCACAACATTTACACAGAAGCTGTTGTATCAAGTATTGAGAAAATAGCTGAAAAAAAGAAAGCTCTGGAGGATATATATCCTATCCTCGACGACATGGAGAAGAAGTGGGAAAAGGAAATCCCCGATTTGATCCGCCAGACATCAGCTTCTACTTACCTCAGCAATCGACATCGCAAGAAAATTGAAGAATTGATCAAAACTGTATTTCCTCTTGAGAAAAGACTTATAAGCATCAAAAAAAAGTATGCCCTTGAGTATCTAAAGCTTTTAAATTTTTTATCTGCTAGATATGGAAGTTATAAAATTGATAACAATAGACTTTCCTTTTCATATGAAATTGAAAACAAACTTTCCACTTCGTATTTAAAGAATATTCATCAGTTACTCCAGGAAGAGCAAGATACCAAAGCATCTGTCAGAGAATGCGCATTAAAATCTAAGCTATAAGATTTGCCGGTCTACTGCGCAATGTGTGCTAGCTTAACCCTGTTGACCTGGCTTTTCGGAGGAGAAAAAAGATCTAACTTCTCAGGAAAAAAGCTGGCCCCCTGCGGCCTGATCATTTTATCCTCCTCCTCCTTTGGAACATAGCTCTGATATCTCAAGGAAGAGCAGGGCTACACCCTGCTAATCTATTCCTAAGCGGATTCCTCATCGTAGCCATGTCTACTCACTTAAGAGATTGGTATGCAAAACGACACAAACGCCTCTCAACAGCCTGCTTCAATATCAGCATAATCTTTGGATTTGTCGTCTTGATTACAGCCGGATTTTTCTAAGGGAGATAAGAAAAATGAAAATGAAAAATCGGTCTGAAAGCCTCTTCTTTCTTTGCATGATTCTACTCATTGCCTGTCTCTCCTCTATTATTCTATGGGGCAGATCGCGCTAATCTACACAGTGGTCAAAATTACACCCACAGCCTTTTTCTCTTCCCACGAGTAAACCCACTCTGAGAATTACACATTTGGGATAAAGGGATTTTCAATTGATCGATCCTTATGAGACTGTTATGCTCAACTTTCAAATCGTTAACCTCATAGGAGAGATTTCGTGAAACATCTTGTTAGAGCCCCCTTTTTCCTAATCTTCTTTTTTTCTTGTATTGGAGTGGCACTGTATGCTGATTCCCCTCTTGGCTTACAAAGCCAAGAAAAGCAGTATTTCGATGCAATGGACATTGCGATTGACGGCAGTGATATCTACATTCACTCAAGCAATGACTGGATCAAGACAAATGCTCTTCGGAGCGATGGGCAAAGATTTTACGTCTATGGAGAAGACATGGGGAACTGTTATGGGAGCAGAGTACAACCAGAGCCGAAGAAGTGGAGGTGTCCGTACTGCAACCACTGGTGGCTACTGGGTGAAAAATGCAAAAATGAAGAATGCCCAACTAACCATTGGGGCGATGGAAAGTGAAATAGAATCTTGAGCAGAAATACTCCCACCTTTGTAGCATGATAAAAAAGAAGTACGTCATCATTAGCATCCTATCCATTGTATTTTTGTCTTGGCAATACGGCCAGATGAGAAAAACCTCGTTACAATTCTTAGACCGGCACGGGGTGACACATACCCTGTCCCTCCCAGAAAAAGATAGAGAAAGGCTCTTTAATCTCATGGAAAAGCTTTTTGCTGAAGATAATTTTGCATATACTGCTCTAGGCTCTAAGCCACTATCTTGGGCATGCTATCAAAAGCCTCTCCCTTTTGTCGATTGGACGACATTCCACGACTCATTTAGAAAATATCACAGAACTCTTAGAACAGGGTGGAAAACGTGGGAAAAATACCAGCACTTATTTCCTTTGAATAGTTTTTGGATAGAAGAGTCTGAACGATATTCTGGATGGGTTTCAATCCTGATGATCAATGAGGAACAGTTTAATGCTGTTGTTAACCATAATAAGGAAGATTTTCAGAGAGAGCTCAGCCGGGAAATAACAAATGGTTATCAGTTACTGGAGGAAGCAAAAAACAGCCCTTTGATGAGCGGAGTGCTGAGAAGTCACCAAGCACTTATGGGAATAGTCCTCGGATATGGAAAGGAGAACTCCTGGAAGTTCTTAAAAAGCTGTGAAACACGTAAACCAGTAGGCTGGGTCTGGGGGGAGATGGGAGAGTCGCTCTTCGGGCAGGATGCGGAAAAGCCCTTAGGGATGTCTTTAACCGAATGGCGCCTATCTGTTGATTCCTGTCCTAGTTTTGCAGGTATTCCAGATTCTGAAGAATCATTAGCACTCAAAGACGACTACCTTCAAACCAGACAAAAAGTGCTTGAGTATTACAAAGGCAAAGATTTTTTAGAAGCCACGTTAAGCCTGCTGGCCGGCCACCGTCCCGAGAAGTGAATACCCCGTCTTTTGACTCCCCCTCCAAAGGGATATCGCGCTAAGGATATTAAAGCCTTCAGAAAGAATCCGCACTGCTCGCAATATGTGCTCGCCAGCACTCTAAACGTCCGTGTGAAAACAGTCCCGTCTTGGGAAATTGGCCAAAGACAATCCAACCACTAATCACCTCCTGCTTCAAAAACCAGAAAAATAATACTCTAATCAAGCCTATCTAAGTGCCTTCATTCTTACACTAAAATTCAAGACCTGCTATGAAGAAAGAATTGGTCTTTTTTAACTGAGCGATGATGGATATCAATCCCTACACAACAGGATTTTTTGAAAAGATTGCAGCACTTATTTCTCAGGAGAAACAATGAGGTACCCTGAAGAGGAAGTTTTCTCTATTCACTTGTCTTTTCCTTCATACAATTCTATGATTTTTTCACACATATTCCTGTAGAAGAGAACCTTTTCATCCAAAGACGAATATACTGCAAAAGAGAGGGGGGGGGGAGTTGCACTGCTTGCACGATATGAACTGGGTCTTCTTCAACCTGCTACCTTGGATGCTTTTTTTCGTAAGGATTGTTTTGCATTCTCTTAAAAAGGATTTTCGTCCTATACTCGGTACGGAGCTCAACAACAGGAGGGGCGGTTATGAAAATCTTTCTAATAGCGGTATTGTGCATCACTAGTTTTGCAGTCGCGGAAGGAGTGCAACAACTAGAATTCAAGTCAGCTGAATTTATGCCTCTGGT
This sequence comes from Chlamydiota bacterium, assembly GCA_021772375.1. Lineage (GTDB taxonomy): Bacteria > Chlamydiota > Chlamydiia > Chlamydiales > Rhabdochlamydiaceae > Sacchariniichlamydia. The sequence goes on from JAJFME010000019.1 coordinate 4,256, forward strand.
GACTTGTCCTAATTGCGGTGCAGAGAATGTCCATCCACAAATTCATAGAACGAGTTGCCCTGCTAAAAAAAGGAAATAGCAGCAGTTTTTTTCTCCTATGAGGCTAGTGATAACCCATTAATTACGAGCCCTGCTATACAGAAGACTAACACTAGAGCTATGATGGGTTTTTCCCATAGGGAATGGTTATCAAGTCGTTTTGGAATGGGCTCTTGTTTTCTTTGCGCTGTGTACATGGCTACTGGTAGCAATACTAGTAACAAAAGCACCCCAAACCCGCCACCATATCTTAACGCTGAATAGAAGATAGAAACCTTCAACTGCATGAAAAGCAGAGGAGGAAGGAAGATAGCAGCTAGCAGCCCAAGTTTAGCTTGATTGGTAGGGTTTTGGCAAAGCTTGTCTGCAATGAAGTCATAGAATGCAATGCTTACCCCTAAACACGAGGATGCTAGTGCAAAAAATCCGAATAGTTTTCCAATAATGGGTAGCGACGATGTATGCAAGACCTTTGCCATTGGGATCACGGCGGTTTGGTCCATCCTATAAGCCTCTTCTAGAGCTGGTAGTGGAACTATGCCAAGGACTATTGCCTGCCAGCACAGGTATACGAGCAGGGTGATCGTTGTGCCCACGAGTATAGACTGTCTTGTTGTTTTTGGATCTTCTCCCTGATGATAATAGAGACTTGGGATGATCACATGGAATCCAAATGCTGTTACAACAAGCGGGAGGGAAAAGGGAGAAGCCTTCCAGCTTGTGTATGAGAGTGCGGTCAGGTCGATGTGTTTAACGCCTATTGTGGATATTAACAAGTACGTGATTACAAGACCGATTACTAGGGTGGAATTTACACCTTTAATCCCTTTTTCTTTAAAAAATACGCACCCTCCAAAGAATACTAGAGCTACGCCAGCGCTTGAAATGAAAGTAAGGTTTGGAACGGAGTCGGACAGAATCTGAGTGAACCCTTTGAGATAGGCTACCAATAGGGAATAATAGAGGGCGGCAAATAGTGCTTCAATGATGGAGGCTGCTGTGCTGCCAAGGGTTGAGTAAGCCATCGAACGAATGTTTACTTTGCCTTTCATTCGAATCTGTACTTTAAGGAGAATCAGCGCACTAAGTGTCATTGCGGCCCAGCAAATGACATAAACAATTAAGGCAGGAAAAAAACCTATTCGAGCTGTCTCAACTGGTAAGCCTAGCATACCAGCGCCAACAGAGGTACCAATCACTAGGAAAGTGCCGCTTATGAAATTTCTTCCTTTAGAGACTGTTATGCTTTTCATAGGGATTTAACTATTTTTAAACCTGGAGAAATGATTTGGAAGCTCTGGCGAGATCCATCACGTCCCAGTTTATCCAAATAGTCATATATGCTGTACCAAAAAAAGTGTTAGTGCGGGTAAAAACCAAGTTTCTGTCAAAAAGAGTTTCTATCCGATAGGAATATGGGTAAACTTGACGCTTACCTATCTGCTGTTGTATCCACTCTTTTCGCGGATAAGGCGGATGGCTTCTTCAGACAACTCTTTTTTGGGAGGTTGAGGCGGAGTTCCCTTCAAAATACGCACGGAAAGGTCACAAAAATCTTTCCCTTGAAAAAATTCGATGCAACGATTTCTTTCCATTCGATACTTCTCCACTTGCTCATCAATTACTTGGTAAGAAACAAGTGCAGGTAAGTCCAAATCTTCGATTGTCAGTTCATGAACTGGCAAGCCAGAACCGGCCGCATACAAAAAGCGAGTAAAGGCGAAACCCTCAATCTACCCCCTACTGATAAGCTGGGCCAGCTTATTGATCTTCATTGGCTTCCATATCAGAAACAAGATCACGAACCTCAGCGATTCAATTAACACACCGCTCGAAGCTTCGAACAAACCCGCTATAGCCTCGCTAGCGCACTTTCACTGTCGCTAAGAAGTTTTAACGTGAGCTCCTTGAAGTCTTTTCCTTCATACAGCTCTATGATTTTTTCACGCATATTTCTATAGAAGAGAACCTTTTCATCCAAAGGCGAATATACTATGAAAGAGGGCGGGGATAACTGTGTGACATCTGGGTTGTTTACTTCTATGGGACCATTGTAAGACCCAACCCTCGCTTTTCCCGGCTTTTTTTTCTCCCATTCCCAAGCGAAAAGCTTGGAATTAGACTGCCCAAACCCATATAGCAAACCCGAAAGATAGTGATCAGAAAAACAGGCCTTCCAGAACTCAGAATCCGCCGAATCAATTGAATAGACCATTTCCGTAGGTTCAAAATCTTGACCATAGACCCCTCTAAAATCTTCGTAGTACTGATCAAGAACGAGAGCTACAGCTGCCAAATTGGCAAAAACTACATTGTCTTTTCGATAGGGGTCAGCAAAGAAGCGAAAATTTTCTCCCATATACTCGTCTTTTACTTTTGACCAGGCAACCCATAGCTCATATTCCTCTTTGAAGTGGTATGAAACCTCCTCGAAAGAGTCTCTATCCCTTGCCCTTTGTGAGAGCCGCTCATAAATCTTTAAAAGCCTCTCCTGAGAGGGCTCAATGGTTAGATTTGAAAATTCCGTTACTGGCTTGGCACCTACCAGCGTGTAAACGCCTGATTGAGTAATCATTGCGTAACGAAGAAATTTCTCTATTCCATCTGGAGTTACCTCCTCAACCTGTTTCTGTTGACTTCTTTTTTGACATCCAAATAAGATGAGTCCCAAAATAACAATAAATGCCAATCCCCTGGAGGAGAAAATGCGTATCAAAGCCCTAGTCATTGCAGCCCTTTCTGTTACCTCTATTTGCACAGCAAGTATGCAACATAAGGAAAAGTATGTAAACAAATCGATCCGTGTGGATCTTGAGAATATTGAATTCAGAACAAATGGAATGTTCTTAGCAAAAAATGCTCTCCATGCCATTAGGCTCTCCGATCTTGCTTGTGAAGGCAACGACTATTATGCTCACTACAGAATCGACTACATATGCGGAGGCTGCGGAAAAAAATACACAGAAGATCCCGGTGTTTGTCGAGTCTGTGGATCAGAGGATATTCGAGAGCGAGAGCTAGACCTTTGGCCAATTGGTTAAAAAGAATGGAGGCTCTCTTTCGCTTCGACATGTACTTTGATTAAGTACAAAACAACCTGAGATCAAATACAGTAGGATCGGAACGAGGCACTGTGGTTCACAGAATATTTAAATAAGGCAATGGTTCTTATGAGAGTATCTGTTCCCCCATTTGGGTTCATTAGCGGAGTGGCAACCGCCATCGCCTCCTTACCCCACGTCTTGTTTTTGTCCATTGTAGCCCTATTCCACGGAAGAGACACAGTTCCTATTTTTTTGGTGTTTACCATTCTTGTAAGAATTCTCGGAGATTGGCTATTTTGGGGTCCAATATTTACTGTACGAATGGATTCTGGAGAAAACACAGATGACCTGCCCCCATATTTCGCCCATTCATAAGTAGACTTTTTCCTGTTTTCCTTCTGTTTTGCTCCTTAGATATTCATTTGGTGTCAGATATCCAAGAGCACTGTGAGGTCGGTTATTATTGTAGTCCTCCCTCCATTCCT
>JAJFME010000020.1 GCA_021772375.1 Chlamydiota bacterium
ACTTTCAGGCCCATTTTGGCTTCTTCGAGGACTTTGAGGATTTGTTCTTCTGTGAATCTTTTTTTCATGTTCGTACTCCTTGCGTTACAAGTTTATACGAACCTCTAATTCTGGTTGGACTAGTTTATGGGGGGCAGGTCAATCGATGAAAACCAAGCGCTTTACAAGCTCGACATTCGCTCACCCGATATGCTGTAATTAGATGCTTGATTCTAGCACGCTTTGCATCAGGCTTTAGAACTTTTTTCCGACAACATCCTTGAGCATTTGGATATCGAGCGTCTGATCTGCTACAATCCGTTTTAGCCGATTATTCTCCTCTTCAAGTTGCTTCAGCCTTCTCACCTCAGACGGCAGGAGTCCGCCATACTTGGTTTTCCATCTGTAAAAAGTCGCTACCGTGATCCCCATTCGCCTTGTGATCTCGGCCACAGCTGTTCCTTGCTCTGCTTGATGTAGAGCAAAGAACATTTGCTCCTCTGTAAATTTGCTTTTTTTCATCGAAAAACCTTCTTCTTTTTTGCTATTTCTAGTTTGAGATTTTTCGCATTATTTTTGGATCGGAATTTGGGGAGCAGACCAGGATTCTTTTCGGTGCATTGATAGGCCATCTTCTCTACTATTATTGGATTTTTCCAGAAAAACGTAAGAGCCAATGGAATCAGTATTGAGTGCACATAGAAGGTGATTGAGATAGAAGCGTCCATTTTTCAACATATTTCCGCCACGTCACATCGGGCGATGATCATTTCTATTCTCCTGTCCTAGGTGTTAAACAGACTCTATGATTCTGGCCAATTATCCAAAACTTCGATATCCGTGTTACCACATCTTGGGCATTTGGTAATTCTCTCTGTCGTCGTGTATTTGCAGTTTCGGCACAGAAATACCCCCCAAAGAGCTTCGTTGTATTCGCAAAAGTAATTCACCCCATCATAACCTATCGTATTTAGGTAGGCTGCGCCCGTAGGCGTGTGAAAAATAATCTTCCCATCTGCAAACTCAAGACGCTCTGGGTCCAGGATGACCCTATTAGATCCGCAATTAAGAACATCGTTTTCCTTTTGAAATTTTAGATTACCTACAGTATCATTTGAGGCGAATATTGATACTTGCGACAGGATAGTGAATACAAAAATAACGGCCCAGGCAAAAGCTTTCATCCTTTCCTCCTTTTTTAGGATTTTGATAACAGTCTCCATTGTTGTTTCGATTGCGTTTGTTTTCAATAAAATTTCTTCTCCAAGTTCTCACTTTGCGTATCGAAGGTTTATCGAACATGCAATGCTCCGGCACTACGGTATATATACGCTTATGGGATCAAAACCTATGACCTGGATCGCTGTCAGTTATGCTCCTCCAGATGACTATGAAAGGCTTGAAATATGGCACTCCTTGACCGATGATCTCAAGAAAAAACACTCCGTTGATGACATGTTTTTCCCGAAATATAATGCCCAGGAAATTTGGGAGAATTGGAGCAAAATTCAAAGCACCTACGTTGGTTCGAAGTATCGATTTATCCCTGATTTCAATCAAAATGTTTATTTTATAAATATCGACCTGTTTCTCAGCACTGTGGCAGAGCATCAGGATATTTTTAATGCTATTTTGGAGAAGCCAGTTACTGGTGAAGAGTTACTTGCATGTATTTGTGACGAATCTTCCCCCCTTTGGCAAAGGTTTAAATCCAGCCATGCCCTGAATGGCATTTTACTTGGCTTTGGAATACAAAACGCCATCAGCTTCGAAAGGAGGATGAAGGGAGAGGAATGCCATGATTCTCAGAGAATCTTACAAAGGAGGAACATTGCCCTCCATTTAGATCGGCCAAAATTGCATCATTTAGGACTGCCAGAATTTCGAATATTTGCGGGCGGAGAGGAATCGATAGAAAGATACGAGTCAGAAAGAAGTTCGATCATTGATAATTTAAAAGGAAAGGATCTCTATAAGATCACTGCGGAGATGCTAAAAGCTCCTTCTTTATGTGTTGAGTCGGAAAAATAAGAGTCAGGCCTTGACCCCCGGGAAGTGTGTCCTTTCATTTTGAACTTTTAGGGTGATTGCAGTACTCTCGAAAAGAAAGAGGTGACAATGGTTACAATCACAGTTTTGATGCTGACTGCTAGCTCTATCTTATTGGTGGCATTCCCGCTGATAGGTGTCATAAGTGCACTGCAAAGTGGTAGTGCGGCGAGCTACCTACAGAAGACGAGTTTATTGGCCGGGCTCTTATCTTTTTCTTGGCTTCTGGCGATTGCTTTTAAATCTCTCCCCAATCTCTATACCCGAACAGCTCTGTTGAGCGTGTTTGTGATTTGGAATGCTTTGATTTGGCCTAAGATTATTAATGAACTTGCCTCTTCAAAGAGCAGAAGGAGCTTGCTTTCTTACTTCGCCTTCTCCCTCTTGCCCATAGCGGCTTTGTGGCTGTTTGCCTCTTTTCTTGATCTACCACGGGCTTGGTAATTTGGGTCTGGGTTGCAGGCGGAAGATTGTAGAAATTCCTTGAGTAGCTTTGGGTGTTTTTTGGTAAATCTGAGAAAAGCAAGTTCTTCAAGAAATTTTAATTCCACCATCAGTCGTTTTTTTAATCCCCTTATGATCAGGAAATGAGTTGGTGGTTAAATTTATTTTTCCTTCGAGTGGTGGATAAAAAATTTAATTTCTTTGCGAAATTTTTGATCTAAATGTTAAAATGGGTAGATCTCATTAATCTCCATTAATGAATAAAGTAAAAAACCATGGAAGGTGGAAGTGCAAAAAACCTTAAAAAAAACACTCAAAAATCAATTAGTGTTAAATGGCAATAATCTGTCTACGTCGAATGTTGCTTATGCGGTTAGGCGAAAACTCAAAGTCTCCATTACTGAATCAGCTGAGTATCAAATAGAAGCTTCCCATAAATTGCTTAATGACTTCGTGAAAGAAGGCAGGGTTATTTATGGTGTTAATACGAGCATGGGAGGATTTGTCAATTGGCTAATTCCCAATGAATGTGCTCAAGAACTTCAGGAAAATTTGATTTCGGCAGTTGCAACCAATGTAGGTCCTTATTTAGAAGATGACGTAGTAAGAGCTAGTATGCTAGTGCGTTTAAACTCTCTAGCTCGGGGAGCTTCAGCGATTTCTCTCGAAAATTTCAATAAACTATTAGATATTTATAATGCTGGAATAGTTCCCTGTATTCCATCGAAAGGCTCACTTGGCGCCAGTGGCGATCTGGGACCATTGGCCTGTATAGCACTTGTTGCCACGGGGAAATGGAAGGCTAAATACAAAGGGAAAGCTGTTTCAGGAAAAACAGCATTAAAGCAGGCGGGAATAGAGCCGATGAAGCTTGGCTATAAAGAGGGCTTAAGCTTGATTAATGGTACATCTACTATGGCAGGACTTGCTTCTATTTTAATCGAACAAAGCATCCGATTAGTCAAAACTTATGATGTGATTTCTTGTTTGACTTTTGAAGGGTTAAGGGTTAAGAAAAACCCATTTAACCCAGTTGTGCACTATCAAAAGTGTCATCCTGGACAGATAAGGACAGCAGAAAATATATGGGCTTTGCTTGAAGATAGTCGTATGATTGTTAATGAAAAGGTTGTTGAAAAACAATTACAGAGATATCAGAAATCCACACCAATAACAGCAGAACAACCTATCGAAGATGCATATTCAATCCGATGTACTCCGCATATTCTTGGTCCAATTAGAGACAACTTAAAATCGATTCAATCCACTATTAATAATGAGTTAAACTCTAGTAGCGATAATCCTCTCGTGCTTTGTGAGCATAATGATGTATTTCATAATGGACATTTTCATGGTCAATATATATCCATGGCTATGGATCAGCTTGCAATTTCACTCACAACTCTATCTAACTTGTCCGATCGCCGAATCGATCGCTTCATGGACAAACACCATAGTAATGGTTTGCCTGCATTTCTGTGTGCGGAAAAGCCAGGTCTTAGATTGGGATTGATGGGTGGACAGTTCATGGCGACCTCTCTAACAGCGGAAAATAGATCCTTGTGTAATCCCGTATCTATACAATCATTGACATCGACCGGGGATTTCCAAGATATTGTTTCTTTGGGCCTCATTGCAGCAAGGCGAGCAAAAGAGCTCTATGACAATACTGCATATATAGTCGCATTCGAATTATTATGCGCGGCTCAAGCGGCTGAAATTAGAGATAGCAGTCAACTTTCAACAGGAACAAGGCGTGCTTTTGACTGTGTTCGAAGAATAGTTCCTTATTTATCTTCTGATAAATGTTTGACGGACTATCTGGAGAATCTTTCTGAGCTTATTAAATCCGGCGAGCTTCTTCAGGAAGTGGAAGACGCCGTAGGTGAAATCCATTTTTAAATACTCGAGCTTGCCGCGTCAATGAGAACTTATTCCAAAAAACCAGTTGTGGGCCAAACAGATTTTTACGAGCTACGGGAACACTGAAGGAAACGCATGATATGAACAATCGATGGAAAGCTGATCTGACTACGAGAGTGGTCATGGAGATAAGGTGAAAGAGGCTCTGAAACAATGGGTAAAATGTTATCTGCACCTAGCGTATAGTTGTCGTGGCTTGTCCTAGGCAGAAAAGAAATACAGGGAATGAGTGGTTGCATGACCACTTCAAAAGCCCTCGTCAACTCTCCGAAACAAGTGCTTGCCAAATGGGGGGCATGGCACACTGCCTATCAAAAAATGTATTTAAGAAAATTATTCGTCTGGAAAAGAATGAAGGCAACATACTTTACGCGTCAAACTGAAGGGCCGGTCAAGGAGGGCGAGTTTGTTCATTGAGGGAAAAGGTTTTGCAAGCGCAGTCTAGGAAGTTTGCCAAAAGAGCTCTAATAGTAGTCTTGCTCGTAATACTTACGGAGGTGCTATGTGAGAATTTCATAGTAGAGATATACAACAAGCAGTCTCATACTCAAGCATTTTATCTGCTACTAGGTTACATGTTTTCGCAGATACTTTTTGCGCCCATTCAATCTGGACTCTCCGATTTCATTGGAAGAAAAAAAAGCTTATTTATCTCCTTGCTGGCATCTTTTCTAAGTCTTGCTGTTATACTTGTGTATATCAAGAAAGTGTTTTTCTGGTTTCCCTTGCTTATCTTCGCAACCCTGATTAAGGGAATAGCGGGTAACAACCTTCCTCTGGCGTTATCGGTTATTGCTGATACACAAGGTAAAAATTATCGATTTTCTTTTGCTCTTTCTTCCGGAACCTATGCAATTGCCTATTTGTTGTTTTCATCGAGAACCTCTGATGAAGTTTATGTCAACTATATCCTATCTTTTACAACTGTATTTTTATCCATTGTCTGCATTAGTTCTTTTTTTAAAGATTTTAAAGATGAGGATAATTACAAGACGGAAGAGAAGAATAAAGAAAAAGGGGTGGTCTTGTCGACCGGTGAGGGAAAGCGAGTTGCAGACCAGGCAGTTCCTTCGCTACTTCATATCATCGAACACGAGCCTGCATTGATTTTGGACGACCTAAAGCAGAAGCCTACGCAAGAAGCTCTGGCAGCGTTTTTACTCTGGGAAATATCAATGTATAGCATAGTCGTGTCTCAAGTGGATTTTCAACTTTATACGGTTCCAAGACTCGCTGCTACAATGATGCTTGGATATCTGACTGGCGTCGTAATTTTAAAATTCTGCTTTAAGATACGAGATTCTCAGATGATAAAAATAGGTTACTATGTTTCTTCGCTGTCTCTTATTCCATATTTCTTATTTCGGCTGTTTTTTCAAGAATCATCTATTATTTTGCAGGCTTGTTTCTTTTTTCATGCGATGGGCAATGCGTTTTTATCGCCCACCTTTATGGCCATTTTGGCAAAGGAAAAAGCAGCGCACGAGCAGGGGAAGAGGTATGGCTTAGTCGATTCCGTTGATACGCTTGGATTTTTAATAGCAACTGTTGTTATAATGTTATTCAGATATCTTGAAGTGCCTTTATTTGGTTTAGTAGGATTCTCGTTTTTATGCTTTATGTTTTCTTGGAGGTTTTATGGCAGATTTAAAAATCTTAGGCAGGAATAAAGTCGTAAGTGGCTCAGTTCCAGAAATCAAAGTACTCAATGCTAGATCTGATCTGATGGTTAAGAGACATTGTGGGGTAGACTACGCTCCAACTAAAGATTTCTTAACCTTATTCAAGGAGCAAGTGGCCAAATTTCCTGAAATTACGGCAGTTGTATCTGAAGAAGAGTCAATAAATTTCAAAGAGCTTAGTCTGAGATCAGATCAATTAGCTCATTATCTTAGGGATTCAGGAATTCAAAGAGGCGATTTTGTTGGTCTTAGCGTTTCTAATGGACCGGATTTGATTATTGGTATCTTGGGAATACTAAAGTCGGGGGGCGTATATCTTCCTCTCGATCCCAAGTATCCAGAAAGATTACTAAAATTTATTTTACAGGATGCTAATCCTCGGTTGATTCTGACTCAGCGTAAGTTCGCTTATTTGTTCTCAGATTACGGAATACCAATTTTTAATCTGAACAAAGGTTATCAATGCAAGAACGAGGAAGGGTATAATTTCTCTGTTGCTCTGGATGATCCGGCGTATGTTGTATATACATCTGGATCAACAGGAAAGCCGAAGGGAATTGTGGTAACGCACAGAAGTTTACCAAACATAGGGATCTCTCACAGGAGTTTTTATCCGGAAAAAATAAGAGCGCTCGTGTCTGGCGGGATTTGTTTTGATGCAAGTATTTTAGTCATTTTTCATTCAATATTGAACGGGGGATGCCTTTATTTATCCACTTATGAATCAGATCATAACATCAAAAGTCTCAGCGCATTCATTGAGAAGAATCCGGTAAATTTCATGATTTGCGTTCCCTCTTTATATGAGAGAATTTTAGAAAACCCTCGAGAGTTCTCGAGCTTGAAAGTTGTGAGCCTCACGGGTGAACCTCTTCCTCATAGCCTCTGTCTCCTACACGCAAAATTTGTCTCAGATGCTGCCTTGTACAATGAGTACGGGCCCACTGAGTGTGCGATAGGGGCCACTATTAAAAAAGTCTATGACCCAGTTACACGCAGAATTTCCAAAGATTCTGTCGGTATTCCTTTGGCGAATACTAGAGTGCATATTCTAAATAATAACCTGCAGTCCTGTCCAATTGGCTCCAAAGGAGAAATTTGCATTGAAGGAGTGGGCCTTGCCCAGGGGTATCTAAATAACAAAGAACTCTCACAAAAAAGATTTATACATGTAGCTCTTGATGGAAAAAATGAAGTTCGTCTTTACAGGACAGGAGACTTGGGGCAATTTCTGCCAAATGGCGAGATTGAATTTCTCGGAAGAATGGAACAGCTTGTTAATCTGGAAAATCAGTCCATTTATTTGGGGGAGCTAGAGAATGTTATCTACAGGCATCCAAAAATAAGGGCGGCGGTTGTTTCTAAGCTAAAAAACAATTTAATTTGCTTCATTACTACTACAGCAAATGCTCCTATTGAGCACTCCTTGAAGGAACATTTAGCTCGCTCTCTACCAAATCATATGGTCCCTCAAGAAATTATCCGCTTAAATCAATTTCCACTCTCTCCAAATGGAAAAATTGATCGAGCTTTGTTAGTGGCTACAAGTCTTGTAGAAAACCGTAAATGTAGTTGAGGATTCGTTTCGCCAGTTGAATGAGGGCATTTTTATGTGTGATACAAAAAGTAGTTCTGTTGTTATGCCGCGAGATCCCCTCACCTCTTCTTTGCCGTACGGGCGATTCGCTCAGATGGTCTCTTTTATCAAGGCAAAAATTTCCAAACGGGGCGATTTATCTTATGTCTCGGTCCAAAAACAATTAGAGTACGTCGATTGTCTATCAAAATTCCCCCTGGGACGCCACTTGCTTGAGGCGGGATGTTTTAGTTCTTTTTGGACGGATTACTTGATGCCTAGGCCCGCTGATGACAATGTTCACTGTACTAGAAGAACGTTTTCCTCCTTCATAGAAAAGTTCATCTTGAATTATTCGCCTTTTGTAAATGGATGGAGAGAATCATTCAAGCTCTTTCAAGAACTCACTCAAGCTAAGTTGAAAAACGATATGACTCTAGCTTCCATCCCTTGTGGAGCGATGCGGGATGTATTGTCGCTGGACTATTCCAATATTCTAGATTTCACCTTGATTGGGGTGGACATTGATCAATCTGTTATTTCCCTAGCAGAAGAATTGGCTTTAACTACGAAATTCGCTCAAAATATAAAGTTTATGCAGGGAGATGCTTGGGATCTTCCTTACACAGAAGAACTAGATCTTATCACTAGCTGTGGGCTCAATATTTATGAAGCGGATAGAGAAAAAGCATTAAACCTTTACCATCAATTTTTCCAGGCTCTAAAACCCGGAGGAGCATTAATTATAGGATTTTTAACATACCCTCCAGGGGAGGAAGTATCCTCGGAATGGAATCTAGAAGGAGTTGCTTCCCAGCATGTTGTCCTTGAAAGGGTTCTATTTGGAGACATCCTTGATTTGAAATGTCGAAACTTTAGAACCTCTCGAGAGTTTAAACAAGAGCTGGAGCACGCAGGGTTTAATCAGGTTGAATTTCACTATGATAGGCACCGTGTTTTTCCAACAGTTGTTGCGTATAAGTTACAATAGCCTCTCTTTTGTAAGCGTCAAGACTACCCAGATTGAAGGTGTGTTGCATAACTCCCTAGAACAAGCAAAATCTTGAAAAACAAAAAGGCATAAGACTAAACTCTTTACGTTCGCAAAAACAAAGGAGCTTATCTTATGCCTCGCCACAAACGTGACTGGAAGCAGTATAACAAACA
>JAJFME010000003.1 GCA_021772375.1 Chlamydiota bacterium
CCCCTAGGGGGAGGGGCAACCCTTTCTTGTGCTGTACGAATAAAGCTCATCTTGTTCTCAAGCTTAGAGAGTCAATCTCTTGCCCGGGGGTGACATTTTAGTTTTGGAGAGGGGGGTGACATTTTAGTTTTGCGTTGACACAAAAAAATACGTCTTACAAGAGCAAAGTTGTAGTGTCACTCCCTAAGATCAAAAGAGAACTAGGGAGCCCTAGTTCTCTTTCGATCGTTGGCATTGAAAAAGGAAATTTTACTTCAGGAGGAACTACACATATGGGTTGTATTTTTTTCCTTAAAATCGACAGAAATATCTGTTTTATTCGGTGTTTTATAAAAGAGGAACTTGGCCTCGAGATCCAAGGTTCTGGTGAAAATACCCAGGCGGGATATTCATCGGTTGGAGAGAGATCCTAGCTTTGCGCAGTCCCTGTTCATGGAGACACTACCCTTCATCTTTAGGCGAGTGAGATTTAAGCCAGCCCTAGTCGATGTTTTCTAAAAGCTTCGCTATTTGCTCTGGAGAAGGAAGTTCTTTTTGTAAATTTTTCGGCAGCTCCCTGACTAAGTGATAGGAAGCTACATTGATAGGTTTGTTGGCTTCTTTAAGAGCGTACTCGACCACAGTATTTTTTTTACTTTTGCAAAGGATAATCCCGATAGATGGATTTTCTCCCTTGAGGCGAACCTTGTCATCAAGTACAGAAAGATAGAACTGCATTTTACCAACGTGCTCGGGGATAAATTCTGATATCTTCAACTCGACGGCAATAAGAGATTTAAGTCGTCTGTGGTAAAAGAGCAAGTCTATGAAAAACTCTTGACCTTCGACCTCAATGCGATACTGAGAGCCAAGGAAAGAGATTGAGGCCCCAACCACTCGGAGAAATGCCTCAATATTTCGGATAATGGCTTTTTCTAATTCTTGTTCGCTGTGCTTGTCTGCCAGTCCTAGAAAATCTAGAGCATATTCATCTTTTGCAATCAAAATAGCCTCTGGATGGAGGTTGGTAGGAAGAGTTTCTTTGAAATTGGATTGAGCCTCCATCGTCGTCTCAAAGGTTTCTATTTCTATTTGGTGAACCAGCACCCTGTAGGTCCATCCATTCCTCTTGGACATTTTCATGTAAAACTCTTTTTCAAGAGGGCTTTTGCACTTGGACAAAATAGCAATATTATGGGACCAACTAATTTCTGCCGACAGTGTCGTCAGTTTTTTGCTCCCCTCGTATGTTTGATAGAAGTCCTTCATTCTCCATAGGTTACGAGAAGAGAAACCCTTCATCCCAGGAAAGGACTTTTGGAGGTCTTGAGCCAGGTGGTCTACCACCGCATCCCCCCACTCGCCTTGACTTTGTTGCTCGTGGATTGTCTTGCCGATTTCTCTGTAAATCTCTATTAACTCTTGGTTAACTGCGCTCATAGCCCTAGCCTGGGCTGATTTAATCTTTGAGCTAATGGATTTTAGAACATCCTCGTATCTTGGAGGTTTAGTTGATAAATCTTTTTTTGTTAAAATAGGCCTGTTCTTTTTAGGCATCTGGCTTGCTCCCTACTTCCTTATCAAGAAGAAATCCTCGAAGTGGCTTTTTGCATTAGGACCAAAGTCGTACAATGACTTCTGTCTTATACGTTTTTTTACAGGTTCTTCACGCAGACATTGTCTAAGGCTTTCTTTTTTTCGTCCATGCTTATTTACTGGTGTAAGCGCAAAGTTGTAGTGTCACCCTCTTAAGGCCGAGCAAGAGAACTAAGGTTTTCTAGTTCTCTTTCGATTGTTGACACAAAAAATACGTCTTATGAGAAACAGAGAATATGTTAGCAAGCATTATCAATTTCTCCACAAACGAAGCTCCATTTTTGCACCAATGTATCGAAGAGGCTATGCATTTCTCTTGTCAGGTTGTAGTAGTAGTAGCGGATCATTTGTTTGATGGCACTCCTGAAAACAGAGCTCTTTTACAGTCAATTTATGCCAGTCATCCAGAGGTGCAGTTTATTGAGTACGAGTGGTCGAAGACAAACTTCTACGGCTCACACTCACCTCATTACTGGCACAACATAAATCGATTGATTGGAACTCATTTTCTTAAAAAAGAAGTGGAAGATGTCCTTTTTTTAGATGTGGATGAGATTGTGGAGGGGAGGCGTTTTGCTTCTTTTCTCAAAAATTTCCCGTTGGCTGATTGTGTTGCTATACGACTTGCTTGTTATTGGTACTTTCGCGAAGAAAAATATCGAGCGAAAGAGATTGAAGACACTCCTTTACTCGTCTCTAGAAAAGCCCTTCATTACGATGCCATCATGCATCCGGAAGAACGTGCTGGCACCTTCCATCTATTGGAAGGGAAGAAAGAGAGACTTGTCACAGGTGAAGATAATCTGCCTATGATCCATCACTATAGTTGGGTTCGAAATAAAGAAGCTCTTTTACGCAAAGTGCAGTGCTGGGGCCATAGGGGGGAGCGGGATTGGGAAGCTCTTATCGAAAAAGAGTTTGCAAAGGAGTTCTTGGGAAAAGACTTTGTTCATGGATATGATTTTATAGAAGTTGAGCCCTACTTGAAGCCCGCTACCTACGCTCTCTCAAACAAAAAATCAGACAATGTAACATTTCTGAATACTCGTGATATCCACAAAATCGATCTTGCGCTAAGATTTGGCACATGAAAAAACCTCTACTTCTTCTTTTGCTTTTTATGAGCTGTTCTCTGTCCGCTTTCGAGTTTCCTCGCTTCTTTGATTTTGTAGACAGAGGCAATTTAGAAAAAATGATGGAAACACTTGAAAAGCTCAAGCCCTCTAAAGAGCCTCTGCCCTATTTTCGCACGATGGGGCGCGGGCTTGCAAAAGCAATGGAGTGGCGATTTCATGAAGATGTATCTATAGAAAAAGCGAGAGACCAGACCGTTACTGAAATTCAGAATACTAATCTTTCTGATGAGCAGAAGCTCGAGATGATCGAAGCTGTAGAGTTCCTCGCAAAAGAGCCAGAAGGATCGCTTTGGGCTCGAGGAAAAGAGTTCTTTTCTAAAGAGAAGAAAAAAGAGGAGGCCCCTCCTTTTAAGATGGGGGTAGTGGAGATCTTTTATGGATCACTTCTGGTACAACTCTCTTCCATCTCTACTCAGAACTTTGGCAACAAGATGATTGCAGATGGTATGCGTCGACTTGAAAAAGCAGAGCTGGAGACAAAAGCATCTTGATTGATTCCCATGCCCATCTAACAAGTTCGGAAGTATTGCCAGAAGTTGATGCCGTGATAGAGCGCGCTAAGACGGCTGGAGTGGAGAAAATCGTTAACATTGCAACCGATGCTAAATCTTTAGAAGAGGGGATCAAACTTGCTAGAAAAACAAGTGGGATCTACAACACAGCAGCTACCACCCCGCATGACGTTGAAAAAGATGGAGAGGCTTTTTTCTCCATCGTTGAAAGATCCACAGATCAACTAGTTGCAATTGGAGAGACAGGGCTTGACTACTTCTATGAGCACTCTCCAAAGAAGCTTCAGCAAGAATTTTTGAGTCGTTATTTTGACTTAGCTACTAAAGTAGACCTGCCCGTTATTTTTCACTGTCGCGATGCTTTTGAAGATCTATTTGCAATGGCGGATGAACAGTATCGAGATAGACCGGCTGTGCTCCATTGCTTTACTGGTACATTGGAAGAGGCTCGCAATTGCTTAGATAGAGGCTGGTATATCTCTTTTTCTGGGATTATCACTTTCAAAAAATCGGAAGACTTACGAGAGGTCGCAAAGTTTGTTCCTCTTGATCGGATGTTTGTTGAAACCGATACACCCTATTTAGCTCCACAGAGTAAAAGGGGAAAACAGAACGAGCCTGCCTACGTGATTGAGACTGCAGAGAAGATTGCCGCTTTAAAGGGGGTTTCATTGCAAGACGTGGAAAAGGCGACTAGTCAAAATATTACTCAATTTTTTGCTTTAAATTGACTCTGGATGTGTTATATAACTCTCTCTTACTAGAGGTAGTTTCATGGCACAAAAATTAGACACTCTTCCGAAAGCGTTCATCTGGAGAAGACTCCACTCCCTAACAGGACTGTGGCTTGTCCTTTTTTTGATAGAGCATCTTATCACAAACTCTCAGGCAGCTTTGCTATTTGGAGAAAGTGGTAAAGGGTTTGTTCGCATGGTGAATGCTCTCCACAATCTGCCCTACCGCGCAGTGATAGAAGTGGCTCTTTTAGGAGTTCCCATTCTTATCCACATGCTCTGGGGGATTCGCTACGCAATCACAGCAAAGCCCAACTCTAAGTCAGCTGGAGGAAAGAAGCCCCACCTTAAATATGGACGCAACCACGCCTATACTTGGCAACGGATTACCTCTTGGATCTTAGTCGTTTTACTGATCTTACACGTTGTGAAATTTCGCTTTTTGGAATATCCCGAAACAGTCAATGCAGGGGCTACACCTTCCTATATTGTAAAAGTTACCATGGATCCAGGACTCTATACTGTTGCAGGCAGACTCGGTGTACAGCTCTATGATTCTAAAGCGCTCACGCAACTCGAAAAGAAAGAGGAGCGGAGCCGCAGTAAAAAAGCTCTAGAGGAAGCTGCTGCAAAGATCCGAGCGAGGGCAAATACCAACTACAGTGCACAAGAGGCAGAAATTCTCCAGTCTGCACAGAACAATGAAGAAAGAAGAGCCTACGTCGATGCTGTTGTTAGTCAAAAATTAGACAAGGGGGAGCTGGTAGCCGTGTCTCCTTCGTTTGGAACAGCATCACTTCTAACAGTACGAGATACCTTTAAAAACCCTTGGTGGGTGGGTGTGTACACTGTTTTTGTACTTAGTGCTTGTTTCCATGCTTTCCAAGGATTGTGGACCTCGATGCTTACATGGGGATGGGTGATCAAAGCCACAGCACAAACCAGTGTGCGCAAAGTAACCATTACCCTGATGATTCTCCTTTCCCTCCTTGGACTGGCAGCTGTTTGGGGTACCTATTTTCTTAATCTTAAAAATTAGAGAGCATTTGCATGGCAGAAAAGAAAAAAGAAATAATTGTAGTAGGTGGTGGGCTTGCAGGTCTATCTGCTGCCATGCGGCTTGCAGAGGGTGGTTGCTATGTAAAACTCATCTCTGTCACGAAAGTTAAACGTTCTCATTCTGTCTGTGCACAAGGGGGGATGAACGCAGCGCTTAACCTTAAAAATGAAGATGACTCTCCTCATATCCACGCCTACGATACGATCAAAGGGGGCGATTTCCTTGTTGATCAACCCCCCGTTCTGGAGATGACCCTTTCGGCCCCTGGCATCATCCGTATGATGGACCGACTAGGCTGTCCTTTCAATCGGACGAAAGAGGGAAACATCGATGCTAGAAGATTTGGAGGTACCCTCTATAACAGAACAGTCTTCTGCGGCGCCTCTACGGGACAGCAGCTTCTCTATTCCCTTGATGAACAAGTGCGTCGCTATGAAGTCGAAGGGCTTATTGAGAAGTTTGAAAGTCATGAGTTCATGCGTCTTGTAATGGATGGAGAGGGAGTTGCATGTGGTATTGTCTACATGGACCTTGTCAACATGGAACTTGGTATCATGAAAGCCGATGCCGTTGTTTTTGCAACAGGCGGTCCAGGGCTTATTTTCAAGTACTCGACAAACTCCACCTTCTGCACGGGCGCTGCAATGGGCAGGCTTTACATGCAGGGCATGCGTTACGCTAACGGAGAGTTCATCCAGATCCATCCAACTGCAATTCCAGGACAAGATAAGCTCCGTCTTATTTCCGAATCGGTCCGTGGTGAAGGAGGGCGCGTCTGGGTTTATGGCGACTCTTCAAAAACTATCACTACTCCTGAAGGGAAAGAGATCCCTTGTGGAGAGACGGGTAAGCCTTGGTATTTCTTAGAAGAGCTTTATCCAGCATTTGGAAATCTTGTTCCTCGCGACATCGGAGCGCGTGAAGTGCTTAGAATCTGCGAAATGGGTCTTGGAATCGATGGCAAAAACCAAGTCCACCTTGATGTCACCCATCTCCCAGAAGCCACTCTTCATAAACTTGAGTCGGTCCTTGATATCTACCGAAAATTCACTGGAGAGGATCCACACAAAGTCCCCATGAAAATCTTCCCAGCCGTTCACTACTCCATGGGAGGGGCCTGGTGTGATTGGCCTGCGACTGGAGATGAAGATCGTCTGGAGAGATTTCGGCAGATGACCAATATCCGCGGCTGTTTTGTGATCGGTGAGTGTGAGTTCCAGTATCATGGAGCAAATCGCCTTGGAGCTAATTCACTCGTTGCTTGTATTTATGCAGGCCTTTTAGCAGGAAAAGAGATCCCTCGTTATATCGATACGTTTGGAGAGAAAGAGATCCCCAAACAAATCTTCCAAGATGCGCTTGCAGAAGAAGAATCCTTCAAGCAAGACCTCCTTTCTAGAGACGGGGATGAGAACATCCATAAGCTACATGATGAGATGGCCGACTGCATGGTCCGTTTTGTCACAGTAAAAAGAGACAATGAAGGGCTCGCCAAAGCTCTTGAGAAACTCAAAGAAATCAGAGAGCGGTACAAAAACATCTCTCTCGATGATAAAGGCAATCTCATGAACCAGACCTATGCCTTTGCCAATCAGTTCCGCTACATGCTAGAGCTTGCCTTTGTGATCACTAAAGGGGCTCTTCTTCGCAACGAGTTCCGCGGCTCCCATTACAAACCTGAGTTTCCAAAAAGAGATGATGAAAACTGGCTCAAGCACACCATTGCAACATATGCTCCTGATGAGCCTAAGATCGACTACATCCCCGTTGATATGCGTCACCTCAAACCCATCCTGCGTGACTATGCTCATGCAAAGCGGATAAAACCGAAGCTCGAGAATGTCCCTGAAGACATCGTGCTTCCTTTATGATTCAACATTTGGTATGTGAGAGGATATGGCTGAAAAATTTACACTAAAGATCTATCGAGGCACTCCGGACAATCAATACTGGGAAGAGTTCGAGCTTGAGCTCAAGCCCTTTTACAACATGACATCAGCCCTTATGGATATCCAAAAAGATCCCATCAATAAAAAAGGGGAGCGAGTCACGCCGATCGCCTGGGAGCAAGGATGCTTAGAAGTTGTGTGCGGATCTTGTTCTATGCTCGTAAATGGACGTCCGATGCAAGGATGTGTCGTTCTCATTGACGCTATACTAAAAGCTACTGGCGGAAAAACAATCACCCTAGCTCCATTTACTACATTCCCCCTCATCAAAGATCTCGTTGTTGATCGCTCCTCGATGTTTGAGAACCTTAAAAAAATCCATGCCTGGGTAGAAGTAGATGATTCATTAGATAAGGGATTTGGTCCTAAGATTGATCCCAAAGTACAAGAAGAGCGTTACATACTCTCCACCTGTATTAGCTGCGGCTGCTGCACAGAAGCCTGTCCTCAGATGAACCCCCGCTCGAAGTTCGTCGGTCCAGCGGTTATTTCTCAAGCCCGTCTTTTCAACACGCATCCCGTTGGAAAACTCACCGCCAAAGAGCGCCTTGCGCCCCTCATGGAAGAGGGAGGAGTCTCTGATTGTGGCAATGCGCAAAATTGCGTCCAAGTCTGTCCAAAAGATATCCCCCTCACTGAGTCGATCGCTCTTATGGGCCGCAAAGTCGCTGGCCAGGGATTGCGTGATTTGCTTAATACTGATGACACGAATGCTTAATATAGAGTAGAGATCTTAAGCTCGTGGTTGGTCATGGTCTTGCAGTCTACCAAGATTCCCTTGGTGCAAGAGCCATCTTTTTAGTTTTTCTAGTTCGATTTGAGTTATATCTGGCTAAATCGTGTGTTTTTATGGGGATTTAGCCAGATATAACCACCTCTTATTTTTGCAATACCGTCCTCTGCTAGCAGAAAGTGTCTGGATTTTTTTCAAAGTGTTGATAATCTTTGAGTGAAGTCCAGTGACCACCCCAGGTATATCCCCTTTGAGTAAATGCTTGATAACAGGCATCGTTTTCTTGAATAAGGCCTGGGACAAGTTGCGTTCTATCAATATAGAGGCGGGATTTATTTGGAAGAACGGTATCGCCTTTGACGTAAGGGTTCAATACAGGATTGATATCAATTGTTCCCCCATAGCTGTGTTTAGAAAAAACGCCAGTCCTTCCTGTAATGGCGCGAGAACAAAAAGCAGAGGAGTTGTTGCCCTCCATTGACAATTCATCATCAGCATTGTAATCATCGATTAAATGCATCTTTTCTATTGGGAAGCGATTTTTAAATAGATCTTGAAAAATCTCTACAATTTCTTGAGCCAGATTTTTGTGGTAAACAAGTTCTCCCGTTTGCTCCTCATTTTCATTATTCCAATGAGTTACGCGAATATAGGCTAAATTTTTGAGTGGAACAGGACAGTCTTCGTTCCATGATTTTCCTTTTATTCTTTCAACAATTGACTCTGGCAAAGGATTCCACCATTGAGCAATAAAATGTCCTTCTTGAATCGACTCTGTAGGAGCCTCTATTGGGATAGAAGCAATCGTTTGATTTGCAACTTGCTCTATTTTAGGGCTAATAACAGCTGCACTGCTTGATCGATTCTCTCCTACCAATGCCGCAACTGGAGTACTGTTTTTGTTAATATCTACTTGTAAACTCATAGAAACCTATATTGTTTATAGGTGGTAATTATATTAAATTACAGAATTTAATTCAATTAATTTTTAATTAACTGGCTGTGAAAAGATATAAATAGTTCTTTAAGGCAAAGGGGCAAAGCAGGATTAGATTGAGACTAGATGAGTATTTTGTCTGTGAGGCTCTTCCAGAAGGTGGGAGAGCTTCCCAATAGAGACCTCCTCGAGATCATATCTTTTGCCGAGCGCTTTTTTAAATGAGGTCACAAAGAGCTCTTTTGAAGGGAGATGATCTGAGAGACGGGTAAGGAACTCGTCGTGAGAGCGCTTATCTCGGTAGTCGGGTACTTTCGGAGGATGCAGTAGAAGGTCCATATTGCTTTTCTTGTAGTCCCAAAGAAACGTTGTGTGGTGGAGCCAGCGTCCCTTTCTCAGGTATTGCGCATTTCCTCCGCACTTTCTTTTACCAATCACATAGTCATTTTCTTTCAGGTGAAATTCGGGGAGGTTGAAGCTCTCTTTATAGATCTCTTCTGTCCAGCGCATAATGGGCTCTGGATAGGGGGAGAAATCATGCTCATCTGCTTGACATAAGAAAGAGATGAAGAGGGTGTCTTCATCGACAACAACAGTACCGCCTCCACTAAAGCGTTTGATGACGGGGATGGGGGTTTGTGCCAATCTCTCTTCGTTGATCAGAGTAGAGGGGCTGCCGGAAATGCCCATAACGATTGCTGGAGCAGAGCCTTCGTTGATGATGCAGAAGTTGCGTTTATCAAGGCGAAGGAGCGCTTCTTCGATCTGGAGCTGTTGGAAGATGGGGGTGTTTTTTAGATGAAGAATGTTCATGGTTGGACAAAGGTGATGCTTTTGATCGACTCCACTGTCACGATTCGAAAGTCAATTGTTCGACCCGTATTGAAGTTCACAACAAGAAGGGTTGCGTCAGGCATTAATTCAATAGAGCGGACTCTAGAGATGGAGGTTCCATCGAAGAAGTTCAGAGAGATATTTGTGTTCTGTCCTTTGTTGGCGATAATGAAATTTACTGCAGATAGATAATCATTGGCTCTTTCTTGTGGATTGATATCCATCAGGTTGAGCTCTGTGATTTGCGTGGTTTGAAGAAAAAAAGCAGTGGCTAATGCTAAAATATTCATAGGGCTATTTTGCAAGATCCCGTTTCTTTAGTGCTACTATTAATCTTCTTTTCCTCTTCTCTTAAGTTCTTGCTGGATGTGTGCGATGCGACTTTTGGCAGAAGGGTGAGTAGACCCAAGACGACATAATAAGCCCTCTTTTTCTTGTGGAGGAACCAGTTTTTTCAGAAGTTGGATCCCTTGCTTTAGCTCTTCTTCCCTGCAATACGCATTCGCGAACTGATCGGCTCTGCACTCCCGAAATCTTCCATACAGAATGTCAGTTGCAAGGTCGGCAGCAAGCATTGTAGAGAATGAACAAAATATTTTCGTAAAAGTGTCGTAAATCGATCCTTGGAATAGATACATAGGGATCACAATGCCAGCAACGGCTGCAGTTAATCGAGCGATCCGTAGGTTGAAGAGGTCATCATGTAAGATGTGAGACAGTTCATGGGTAACTGCCCAGGGGAGTAGGGCATCTTCTATGTCTGGACTTACAAAGAGGAAGAATTTTTTTGCGAGATTAGAGCCAAGGACTGAGCAATTGGGATCGTTGTTATCTATAATTTTGATGGGAGGCTTTTTCCCGGGAATTTTATCTATAATGGTGGTGATCTGCTTGGAGCGTTCACTGGGGGGCTGCTTATCATAGCGCTCATATCTTTCAGGTAAGAAATCTGCTAATATAGGCAACGCACTGCTGAAGATGGGTACGGCATTAAGGAGTCCGCTCATTGACTCACCCTCTTCTGGCTCTGTTTCTTTAGTGCTACCATTAAAATAGAGATGTCGGCTGGGTTGACACCTGCTAGGCGAGATGCTTGACCTAAGGTTATAGGTTGGATCTTGTGGAGCACCTCTTTTGCCTCGTTGCGAAGGCCTGTGACCGTTTGGAAGTCGAAGGTTTTGGGGATTTTGATGTTTTCGATGTGATCGAGTTTGGCGATCTCTTTTTTCTGTCTTTCGATGTAGCCGTGGTATTTGAGTTGGAGTTCGATCTGTCGGTTGATCTCTGGGCCGTTATCTGGAAGGGCTAGGTCTTGGATCAGGGTTGCATAGGTGATCTCGGGGCGGCAGAGGAACTGAGCGAGGTTCGTGCTTTTCCCATCGATTTCTTTGTATGTTTTTTTTAAGACTATGATCGTTTCTTCGATGGTCTGCTTTTTTTCAAGTAGGTTTTGGTATTGGAGCTCATCGATGAGCCCGAGCTTATAGCCGTAGGGGCGTAGGCGAAGGTCGGCGTTATCTTGTCTGAGGATGAGGCGGTGCTCTGCTCTACTCGTAAACATCCGGTAGGGTTCTTTGTGTTCTTTGGAGATAAGTTCATCGATCATCACACCGATGTAGGCTTCCGAGCGCTTGAGGATGAATTCGGATTTGCCAAGGACTTTGTTTGCTGCATTGATCCCAGCGATGAGTCCCTGACTAGCGGCTTCTTCATAGCCAGTAGTTCCATTGATCTGTCCTGCAAAGTAGAGGCCTGAGATGGACTTTGTTTCAAGAGTGAGATTTACTTGTCCACTTGTGACGTAGTCATATTCGATTGCATAGGCCGGGCGCATGACTTCGGCATTTTCTAGACCAGCTGTTGTGTGGAGGATTTGTAGCTGTATGTCGAATGGAAGGGAAGAGGAGATCCCGTTAACATAGAGCTCTGTAGTGTTAAGACCTTCTGGTTCGAGGAAAATTTGGTGTCTCTCTTTATCAGGGAAGCGTTTGATTTTCTCTTCGATGGATGGGCAGTAGCGAACACCGGTTCCTTTAATAGTGCCTGAGTACATCGGGGATCGATGAATGTTGTCTTGTATAATTTGCTTGGCCGCATCAGAGGTGTAGGTGATCCAGCAGCTAATTTGGGAAAGAGGTGGGAGCCGTTTGTCATGGGAGAAGTGTACGCCTTTATCACTAGGCTGTTCTTCCATTTTGGAGAACTCAACACTGCGGCTATGAATCCTAGGCGGTGTTCCGGTTTTGAGTCTTCCTAGGTTAAAACCTAGATCTAAGAGGTTTTTGGAAAGGCCGACAGCTGGTTGATCGCCCGATCGTCCTCCTGCATAGGAGGTCTCTCCAATATGGATCAGTCCTTTCATGAAAGTACCTGATGAGAGAATGACGGTTTTTGCTTTGTAGGCGATCCCTTCTTTTGTTTCGACACCTTGAATGGTATTGTCTTCGATGATGAAGGACTCTGTTGTTCCTTGTTTGATGAAGAGGTTGTCTATCCCTTCAAGCAACTCTTTCATTTTGGATTGGTAGGCGAATCGGTCCACTTGGGCTCTTGGAGACCAGACGGCCGGGCCTTTGGAAGCGTTGAGCATCCTGTATTGGATGGCGCATTGATCGGCAATTTTTCCTTGGATTCCCCCTAGGGCATCGATCTCTCGGACGAGATGCCCCTTGGCTGTTCCCCCAATGGCTGGGTTGCAACTCATTTTTCCGATAGTATCGAGGGTCATCGTGAGAAGGAGGGTTTTTATCCCCATGCGCGCGCATGCATGCGCAGCTTCGCAGCCGGCGTGTCCTGCGCCGATGATAATACAATCGTAAACTTCTGGATAGATCCACATAGGAAAGCTGGAGAGGGTATGAAAAATACCCTCTAATTATTACTTCTTCTTATGGCGATCGCGACGACGACGCTTTTTGCGTTTGTGCTTAGCGATTTTCTTTTGACGTTTTTTCTTTACTGATGACATTTAGTACTCCTAAGTCTTAAGAGAAGCAATTCTAGGGTAAATTCCCCTAAAAGTAAACAGCAGATTGTGGTAGTCTCTGTTCTATGTCTTCTCTGATTGAATGCAAAGCAGTTTCCAAGCAATACTACAGGCAAAAACACAAGGGCATCCAAGCCCTTCGTCATGTAAATATAAAAGTTGAACAGGGCGATATCTATGGAATTATTGGCCTCTCGGGCGCTGGGAAGTCGACCCTTCTTCGCTGTCTAGCCACGCTTGAAAAACCCTCTTTAGGACAAATTTTTATTCGAGGGGAAGAGATCACTCGGCTAAACGAGGTGCAATTACGTCCTGTTCGTCAACAGATTGGACTGATTTTTCAGCACTTTAACCTCTTTTCTTCGCGCAATGTAATGGAAAATATTGCCTATCCGATGGAGATTTGCGGAGTTCCAAAAGAGGAGCAAAATCGCCGAATTGCTGAATTACTTGGACTTGTTGGTCTGAAAGAGCAGAAACATGCGTACCCAGCTCAGCTCAGTGGCGGACAAAAGCAGAGGGTGGGGATCGCTAGAGCATTGGCTAATGAGCCTGAAATCTTGCTTTGCGACGAGGCGACCTCGGCACTTGATCCGAAAACCACTCAAGAAATTTTAGCACTAATCAAAGAGCTTCAAAAAAAACTCGACCTGACTGTTGTTCTGATTACCCACGAGATGGATGTTGTAAAACAAATTTGCAACAAGGTCGCAGTTCTCTCAGACGGGGAAGTTATTGAATCGGGTCAAGTGGGAGAGGTTTTTGTCTATCCTAAGCATCCTGTGACCAAGCAGTTCGTGCAGAAGGCGATCCATGAGGTTCCGACACATCTATTTTCTGGAAAAGGAAAAGCCCTTCACCTCCATTTCAAAGGAGAGAGAGCGGACCAGCCGGTCATTACCCAAATGGTGCGACAGTTCGATGTTGATGCCAATATCTTGCTTGGTTGGATAGATTCTCTTCAGACAGTTACCATCGGCAATCTCATTATTGAGCTGACAGGGGATAATACCGAAGGGGCTATTGCTTTTCTAAGAGAGCAAGGCGTTGTTGTTGAGGAGGTGCATTCATGATAGAGAGTAACTGGGCGCTTGCCGTGCGTCTACTCCCTAGTGCTATCTGGGATACACTGTACATGGTGTTTGTTGCAGCTTTTTTTGCTCTGCTAATTGGGTTGCCTCTTGGGGTTATCCTTTTTACTAAAAGCAAGGAGAAGGGGAGGCTATATAAAACTCTCGATATCATCGTAAATATTGGACGCTCTTTTCCTTTTGCGATTTTGTTGATTGCTTTGATCCCTTTTACGAGGTTTGTTGTGGGAACAAGCCTTGGTACAACTGCTTCTATCGTCCCTCTTGCTATTGCTGCAGCCCCTTACATCGCTCGGGTTGTTGAGGCCTCGCTCCAAGGGATTAACCCTAGTTTGATTGAAGCTGCTGTTGTAATGGGGTCTTCTCCTTGGCAGATCATTCGTAAAGTACTTATTCCAGAAGCGTTTCCTTCTCTCATCTCGAATTTTGTAATCGTAATTGTCAACCTCGTCGGGTATAGCGCAATGGCGGGACTTGTTGGTGGAGGAGGTCTTGGTACTGTAGCAATCCAGTATGGTTATCAGAGGTTCAACGGCTTCCTTATGTTCTGGACGGTTGTCCTACTGATTCTTATCGTGCAAGGGATTCAGTGGCTAGGCAATAGGTGCGTAAGTGGACTACTGAAAAAAAGAGGTCTTATTTGAAGAAGTGGCTCCTTGTTCTTATCTTAGCATTTGGATGCGGGAAAAAAGATGATAAAGACACGGTAAGAGTTGCAGCGTCCTCTGTTCCTCATGCGCAAATGCTAGCTTATATCAAGCCTAAGATGGAGGAGAGGGGGATCAAGCTCAAAATCATCGAGATTGATGATTACAATATCCCGAATCGTGCCCTTTCCGAGAAAGAGGTAGATGCCAATTTTTTTCAGCACAAACCCTTCATGGATCAGCAGATCAAGAATTTTGGGTACAAGATTGAGTGTTATGCTAGGATCCATCTAGAGCCGATGGCGATCTACTCGAATAAATTTCAATCATTAAAGGACCTTCCAGAACAAGCTACGGTAGCTCTACCCAATGATCCAACGAATGAATATCGAGCGCTCTCTATTTTAGTTGAGAATGGACTCATTACGATGCGGGAGGGGAGCGGAATTGAAGCTACTGTAGCAGATATTTTAACCAACCCCAAAAACTTGAAGTTTCGAGAAGTAGATGCAGCACTTCTCCCCCGCGCTCTAGTAGATGTTGATGCAGCTGCTATTCCTACAAACTATGCTCTTCAGGCAAAGCTTAATCCCACACGCGATGCGCTAGCTGTTGAAAAAGAAGATTCTCCTTATGCCAATATTATTGCCATTCGAGTCGGGGATGGGGGTGAGCCTAAGCTAGAGATGTTAAGAAAAGAAATGCTCTCAGAGGAGATGAAAGCCTTTATTCTCAAGAAATATCAGGGAGCGATTATTCCGGTTCTGAAAGAGGATTGCCTTCCATAGTGGAGGCCGGGGTTGAATAAACCGGTCTTGGAAATCCACTTGTTTTTAGCAGATCAATATCTCTTGCTTGTGTGTTGTAATAGTCTCCCGTTACATAGAAGTTGTTTACTTGCTTTAGAAAAGTATTCACATATACCGTGACTTTATCTGCATGGGCTTTGTAGAGTCGGTTTGCAAGAAAAGCTCCGGTTCCAACGAGTACAACCATTTTCGCAAGGCTTAAAGCGAGGACAAGCTTTACTGTAAAGTAGGCAACCGCGAGAGGTGCAATTGCTAACGCTATGGCTTTTGCATAGTTGACATTGCGAGAGGTTCGACATTGTGACGACGCTTCATCGTACAGGGCGGCCCGATTCTCGGCTTCATTGATCGCATCAAAGCTATATTCTCGGAGGCCTCGATCATTGTGCGTGTAATAGACTGATGTAGTCATGAAGCTCTCCTGTTTATGAGGGTGTTTGTTGTGGTCGAGGAGTCTTTTGTCGAGGGGGCTTCAAATGGGTCACCTGCTCTTTTAGGTCTTCGATCTTCTCGGCGTAACGGATCGACATATCCCAATGTGTGTTGATTCGTTCCTTGAAAAAGCTCCCCCAATCGACCACATGTTTAAGGATGGTAGAGGATGCTTCAAACCCCCACTCAAGGACGACAACCGTAATTGCAATAGCAAGAATATTATGAGCGCAGAGCAATGATACGGTAGTCGACCAAGCTAAATAGGCAATAGCTACGGGAGTTACAGCCCAAGCGATGGCTTTCATTTTCTCAAAGTTTCCCCAAGAAGTGCATTGCTGGATCTTTTTTTGGCAATCAACTGCTCTGGTAAGTGTTGAGACGTCTAGAGAGAGTAGGCCTGTCATCGTATCCTCCTTATTGTGAGCACAAGATTCTAAGGGATCTATCGACTTTTAAGCAAAAAAAACACCGCCCAGGTGGACGGTGTTTTTTTAAGGGAGCTATAAAAAATTCATTTAACTTGTGGCGAACTGCTTATTGTGAGTTTTTACAACTTCAATCTGCTGATTGAGGTGCTGGATATGTCCTTTCGTCTCTCTTATGTGATTCATAACTCTTGATCCATACTCATTGACGGCAAAATAGAGGACAAGTCCACCTGCTGCAAGGGACGCTGCACTTACAACAAGGGCGTGGAGCGGAGGGATGACCATGAGGGGGAAGGAGATAAGGCTTGTAAGGGTCCCTACTGTTGCCATTGTAGTAGTTAAGACGGTGAATAGAGCTATTGCAGCAATGACACCAAGAGCGATCTTACCAACTGCTTTGATCTTCTCGAGTCGAGCTTCTTTATTTAGCTCGCCTAGAACTTGTTTGGACTGATTTTGGGTAGCAATTTCAGTCAGATTGGCGGTGGGCCATTTAGTCCCTTTCTCATAAAATACAGTATTAAACGTTTCAGACATTATAACCTCAGGTGTTTTACTATTTAATATGCATCTATTGTAGCATTAAACAACTATTAATTAAATTATAGAAATAATTTTATGTAGGTGTGGGATAGAAGTGCCCCTCTAGTAAAAAAGTATTTTACCAGAGGTTGGTTTGCTTTAATTCAGCAATAATTTTTTGAGGATCAGTGATCTCTTCGTTAACGGCAATACGCAGTCCTTCTTCGAGTAGATCCCCCATTTTTTCACCAGGTTTGACTCCAGCTTCGATGAGGTGTTCAGCGCGCAAGTAAGGATTTTTTGAACGAATCCGTTCAATGTGGGGCTGTAAAATCGCTTGTCTCTTTTCCTGCTCTTTGAGGAACGCTTTGGGATTGGACAGCTTAGTTGCTAGCATATTGAGGCCGATTTCACTATAGGAATCAGAGTAAAACTGGGCCCATTCGATTTTTTCTAGCTTATCGAGCCATTCTTTGGGCATGGCAAAGAGGGCTTGTGCATGATGGTAGAACTTAGCAAAGGCTTTTTCTTTATTGGAGAGTTTCAGATGCTCTGAGAGCTCAAAGATTTGATCAAGGTCGTGTTTAGGGAAGAGCTCGAGCAGTTCGGCAAAGGTAGGGGACCCTTTGGGGAATTTTTCGATGTATTGTACTCGTTTTTTGATTTCTTTGAGAGAAACCTCTTTCAAATCGGGAAAGATTGTGGGAAGAAGGCCGATGTCATGGAGGAGGACAAGTCCTGTGTCGAAATGGGTGAAGTGGGACATCTTTTTGAACTCTTGCCAGATCCGTTCCATGGCAACAGCTGGGAGTAGATCTCTTGAGTGCGCTCGGATGGCGTTGAGTGTATTTTCTTCAATGGAGAAATTGAATCGAGTTGAATAGCGCACAGCGCGCATCATGCGAAGGCGATCTTCAAAGAAGCGTTCGTCCGGGTTACCAATAGCGCGGATTATTTTTTGTTCGATGTCTTTTTTTCCATCAACAAAATCGTAGAGCTCTTCGGTAATGGGGTCGTAAAACATCCCATTGATTGTAAAATCGCGCCTGCTTGCGTCTTCTTCGGGTGTTGCGGTATCGATGCCGGTGGGGCGCCTGCCATCACTATAGCCGCGGTCTTTGCGGAAGGTTGCTACTTCGAATTGGTAGCCATTGTGCACAACGATTACAATGCCAAACGCAACGCCGACGGGAATTGTCTTGGGAAAAAGGCGTTGGACCTCATCCACGGATGCATTTGTTGCAATGTCTATATCATCGGAGGGGTGCTTCATGAAAAAATCACGCACCCATCCTCCTGCAAAGTAGGCAATGTATCCGGCTTTTTGCAGCTTCTCTACAACTTGTGTCGCATTTTCTAGTGATTGAGGCATTTCTTCATGTTACTGGTTTGGAAGAAAATCTTCTAGTCGGGTAATGTTATGCCTATGCAACCGACGATTCACCTTCTATCAGATGAGACGATCAATCAAATTGCCGCAGGTGAGGTAATTGAGAGCCCTGCATCTGTTGTGAAAGAGTTGGTGGAGAATGCACTCGATGCGGGCGCACAAAAGATCACTGTGGAGATCACAGGTGGTGGTCTGAAGCTTATTCGCATTATAGATGACGGTTGCGGCATGCATAGAACAGACCTTCGTTTAAGTGTTGTTAGGCATGCAACGTCGAAAATTACACAACCGCAAGATCTATTCCACATAGAGACAAAGGGCTTTCGAGGGGAGGCTCTTGCATCGATTGCATCCATTTCAAAGATGGTTGTAATGACAGCGCAAGAGGGAGCTCACGGGGATCTGATCGAAGTGGAGAAAGGGTCTATTGTCAAGGAGAGAGCCTGTGCTCGCAATAAGGGAACAACAATTGAAATTCGCTCCCTCTTTTATAATGTGCCGGCTAGGAGGAAGTTCCAAAAGACAGCGGCGGCAATTTCAGCAGAAATCTTTCGAACTGTAACTGTAATGGGACTCAGTCATCCCAATGTGCAATTTGAGCTTATTTCCAACGGGCGTAAAGCGATTAAAACAGTTTCTAAAGATGGGATAGAATCGCGCGCTAAAGAGCTGCTTGGTGAAGAATTTGTCTCTGGAAGTTTCCCTCTGGAGTTTGAGTCGGGAGAATTCCGATTTTCTGGACTCATCGGCGCTCCGACAAACAATCGGAACAATAAATTAGGCCAATTTCTTTTTCTCAATCAGCGAGCTGTAGCATGTGATGAGGTAAGTGAAGCTGTTCGTGAGGGGTATGCGACCCGTCTTGATGAAAAGCGTCACCCGATTTTTTTACTACACCTCCAGCTTCCAGGTGACTTAATCGATGTGAATGTCCACCCGCAGAAGCTTCAGGTACGCCTTCGAAATCCAGAGCTTGTCTGCCAAAAAGTGAGTCGGGCTGTTGGAGAAGCTCTAGCTAAGTCGATTAAAAAAGTGGAGCTACCCAAGGTAGAGTTCACAGCATTTGAACCAGTTGCAGTGGACTACAGTGCACCGCTTTTGAAGGAAAACATTGTTGAGGAAGAACAAGAGCTGCGATTTGATCAAGACTTGGTTGAGGTGATGGGACAGGTGGGGCGTTTCCTGTTATTGCAAGAGGGCAAAGAGATGATTCTAGTCGATTTGCACGCTGCCAATTTTCGTATCATCTTCGAAGATCTCATAGAAAAAAGTGAATCTAAGGCTGAGAAGCAGGGGCTTTTAATTCCTTTGGAGATCGAGTTGAGCTCTATTGAATCTGCTATGGTGCTTACGCATCTTGATGCAATAGAGGCGCTTGGCTTTACTATTTTGTCTAGAGCTAAAGGTCATTTTTCAGTAGAAGCGATCCCGCCATTTGTATCGGAGTCAGAGGTAAAACAGATGCTTTGCGACATGGCACATCACTTGCAAGAGTTTATCGGAAAGCAGGACTATGAAAAGGAGAGGCAAAGAGCTCTTGCTAGGTCGGCTGCTCGCTTTTCAAAACCAAAAAATCAGTACTCAAAAGAAGAAGCGAAACGGTTCTTTGACAGACTGCGAGCATGCGCAAGTCCGCTCCACTGTCCAAAAGGCAACAAAACCATGGTGCATGTAACAGATGACACAATCGAAAATCTATTCAGAACGAATCAAAAAACTACAGAAGGTGCTTCGCTCTGAAGGGCTAGATGGAATTTTTGTAGAGAATTCGTTTGATCTATTTTATCTCACAGGTCTTCATCTCTCTTTGGGGCATCTCATTGTACAAGAGAGAAAAGCCCGCCTTTTTGTAGATGGGAGATACTTTGAAATCGCTAGCAAGAAAAGCCCTGTTCCAGTTGAGAATTTATCTGTAGAAAATAAGCTAAACTTTCTCAATGGTGTAAAGACTCTTGCCTTTGATGGAAATACGATCTCCTACAATGGTTTTGTGCTTTTACGCAAAATGGCAAGAAAGGGCAAAAACAAGCTCTTGTCACATCCTGAAATACTCCAAGCTTTGCGCTTGATCAAGGATGAATCCGAGATCAGGAAAATGCGGAAAAGCGCACAATTTGCCTACGGAGCGTATCAGAAAATCCGCAGAAAATTGAAGCCGGGAGTATCAGAGATAGAGCTTGCAAAGGAACTTGAGATCTATTGTCTAAAAAATGGGGCGGAGAAGATGTCTTTTGAGCCAATCATCGCGTTTGGAAAAAATACGGCATTGCCGCACCACCATCCAGGAAAGACCAAGCTGAAAGAAAACGATATCGTGTTATTTGATTTGGGTGTTGTTTTAGATGGCTACTGTTCAGATATGACAAGAGTTGACTTTGTGGGGAAAGTCGATTCTAAGCTTGCACATATCCATGACGTGAATCGAGCTGCACAAAAAGTTGCTCTAGCAAAATGCAAACCAGGTGTGCGCCTCAAGGAGCTTGACATTGCAGCAAGGCGTGTGATGGCAAGTGCTGGACTTGAAGAGTATTTTGTGCATGGTCTTGGGCATGGCGTTGGTCTTGAAGTACATGAGTACCCTCGCATTAACAAAGATGGTGTAGATCGAAATGTGAAGTTAGAAGCTGGGATGGCTATCACGATTGAGCCAGGACTCTATTTGCCCGGAAAGGGTGGAGTGCGCTATGAAGATACTGTGGTGATAACTGAAAAAGGGTATACAAATTTGTATCCAGAATCATGAGACTAAGAACTAGGCTTTTCCTTTGGATAGGAGTTATTTTCTTTTTAGCTTTTGGCGTATCGCTTGCTTTTGAGATTTACTCTACCAACAAAAACCTTGAAGAAGCCGAAGTTGTCTTAAGGGAGCAGATCCTTGCACTCAATGAGAAGCAACGTGAGCATATCGAGAAGTTTTTACATGTTTCCTTAAGTGAGGACCAAGCGCAGATCGATGCGCTTTTGCTTCGGTTGGGGCGAGACCCGAACTTTGCAGCAACTCTCTTTCTCGATCCCCCAAATCTTAAACTTGTAGCTCCAGCTCATAGCGCCTATCTATTTAAAAATGATCGTTGGATTGATTTGATCCAGACAACCAAGAATCAAGAGCTGACATCGCTGTTGATCCCAGTTGATTTTCCAATGGAGCATTCATATCAAGCGCCCATTGATGAAAAGCTCTCTTGGGTTGTATTTGGTAATGATAGAGAGGTAGAGCATCCATTTATTGGGGTTCGCCTTGCTCTGACTGCTCCAAATGAACAAAGTCTTTCATTTATGGTAGATGAGCTGATCGAGACCAAGTGGGAAATATTGGTTCTTTTCAATCCTGAGGCTCTTAGCAGCTTGACATTCAAAGCTCCAGAAGAGACTAGAACAATGTATGGGATCAATTTTTCTACGTTTCTTTCTTCTGTTGAATATGCGGAGCAGTATCTAAAAAAATTGAAGGAAAAAGATGGGGCTTCTGGCTGGGTGAAAAGAGCCATTGAGAAGCTGGGACAAGGAGAGCTCTTCAAAGGAAAACCCTTTGATCCAGGGAAGGAATGTCTTGTAGAAGCAGGAGAAGTTCTCAACCAGCGAACCGTTCGTCTTTTGCAACGAGGAGATCAGTCCATTCTTTTGGCAGCACTTGCAAGCTTATTCCATGGAGGAGAATTTGGTGCTAGTCCCTTTGCGCCCACAGCCCCGAAGGGGATTTCACGATTTATTCCAGGTAGTAATAGCGGTCATGCACTCCTGACAGACGAAGCCTTTTTCCAAAAGCGGGTGTTTAATGATGCCAGCTATTTGAAAGCACACCCCGGTAATGAGCAATGCAAAGAGATAGGGAGTTCAGTTGCTGTGATAGCTCCAGAAAACCTCCATCGGATTTTTATAGGGAATTCTCTCCATTTACAAGGGGAGGGGGCTGAAGGGTATTTAACCGTTGCGGTTGATGCAGATCAGATGGTGCAAGATCTTGTCCTCTCTGTTCATAAGAGTGCATTTCTTGTTCATGGGGGAGAAGTAATCAGTGCTTTCGATGCTGAAGGTAATCCAGTTCCCGATCCACAA
Source organism: Chlamydiota bacterium (assembly GCA_021772375.1). GTDB lineage: Bacteria > Chlamydiota > Chlamydiia > Chlamydiales > Rhabdochlamydiaceae > Sacchariniichlamydia. Next base: position 21,835 of record JAJFME010000003.1, read on the forward strand.
AAGGCAGCGCCTTTTGAAGGCAAGATGCTAAGTAAAAAAAGTGGAATTGTTAATTGGGATGGAGTCGACTACTTCTTCCAGCAGATGGTTCCATTTAAAGACCTGGATCTTCACTTTTTTGTTCTGACCACAGAAAAGGAGGCCTTCGCTCTTGTTCGATCGATCGAAGAGGGGAGTCGTGAGGTCATTAAAAAAGTCTCTTTAGACATGCGGTTTATTGCACTTGTCGCACTCTTTCTTGTTCTGTTACTTCTTCATAACGTTGCGAAAAAAATCAGCAAGCCGATCTCTTCTTTGGCCCAGGTGACAGAGCACGTGGCTGCAGGGCGATTGGAAGATCTTGAACTGCCCAAACCCCCAAAGGGTAAGCGGGATGAAATCGCTATATTATGCCGCTCCTTCGCAGAGATGGTCGATGGACTGCGGGAAAGAGAAAAAGTCAAAGGGATCCTCAATAAAGTCGTTTCTCCTGAAATTGCGCAAGAGATTATGAAGGGACAAGTACACCTTGGAGGAGAAGAGCGCAAAGTAACTGTTTTGTTTGCTGATATCCGCAACTTCACTAACATGACCGCATCCAAGGGGCCTCAAGAAGTAATTGAGATGCTCAACATGTGTATGACTAAAATCTCTCACGTCATCGATGAGTTTGGGGGAGTAATTGATAAGTATGTAGGCGACGAGGTAATGGCGCTTTTTGGAGCTCCTTTAGAGAAAGAAGATAGCGCGTTAAAAGCGGTACAAAGCGCTTTGAAAATGGTCGAAGTTCTCAATGAATGGAACAAAGAGCGGACACAAAACGGGGAAGAACCCGTAGAGATGGGTATTGGGATCCATACAGGTGTGATGCTAGCTGGCAATATGGGCGCTGAAAATAGACTCAATTACACAGTGTTGGGGAGCAACGTCAACCTAGCAGCTAGGCTTTGTTCAGCCGCTGGAAAAATGGAAGTCCTCATTTCGCAAGAGACTCTTTCAGAGCCTCATGTACAAGATCGCATCGAAGTAGAGGAGCTTCCTCCAACAGAGCTCAAAGGTTTTGAAGAATCATTTGTTCTGTATAGAGTCAAGAGAGGCAAAGATGTTCGGTGAATTGACCTTCCGCAAGAAGATCATCCTTAGCCAAATTGTCTCTTTCATCATCTTTTTTGCAGCCCTTTTTCCTTTTGTAGAAAAAATGGCAGCGCTCCTTGTTCGTGATTCATTGATTGAAAGTACAACAGATCTAAAGGATAACTTAGAGCGGGCTGGCTCCCAGAAAGAGCTGATCCAGTCGCTAAAGAAGCAGGAATACTTTGCCTTTTTTCGGATGAGTATCATCGATGACAAAGGGATGGTCATCTTCGATACACACATGGGAAAACTTCTAGGGGATAAATTCCAACCCTACAGTTTCACAGAACATAGTGAAGTGCAGGAAGCTAGGGAGAAAGGGGTTGGTTATGTTATCGCTACCTCCGATACTTTTGGACAGAAGTTTGCCTATGTGACAGAGACCTTCAATTTCCAAGGTAAATCTTACATTCTCCGAACAGCCTTTCCTTATAAACAGATCCAAGATCTGACGGAGAACTTTGAGATCGGAGTGCTCATTTTCTCTTTTATTGTCCTTCTCTTTTTTAATGCGCTCATCTGGTTCATCTTCAACCGACTGACTCGTCCGATCTATGAAGTGATTGATGTCATCACTCCCTATCAAAAGGGAGAGCTAGCGGAACTTCCTGAAATCACCCTGAGAAGGACAACAAGATCCACTGATGACTTTCAACGCTTAGTTAGCGCGTTCAACTCCCTTTCCAAACGAATTCAAGAGCAGATCAACGACCTAAAAAAAGAGCGGAATGAAAAAGAAGCTATTCTAGAGTCCCTCGGGGAAGGTGTGATTGCTGTTAATGAGAGGATGGATGTCCTCTATATTAACTTTATCGCATGCAAAATGCTCGGCATCAATCGACAGGAATCACTGGGAAGCGTTCTCGGTAGCAAAGCAGAAAAAGCAAATACAGGACTTCTGCAAAAATGTCAGACTCTCCTCTCTCTCTGTCAGGAGCAGGGGAAGATCCTCACAGACTCTTTTTATTTTGGCCAAGAGAAAAAGATCTATATCGATCTCATTGCAGCTCCTAAAGCTCAAGGAACTGGTGCTATCATTGTCTTACAGGACAAAACCAATCACTATCGCGTCCTCGAGATGGGTAAAGACTTTGTCGCCAATGCCTCTCATGAACTCCGCACTCCAATTACAATAATCAAAGGGTATGCAGAAACGCTCCATGACATGGCTGATCTAAGCCCCACCCAACTTGCCGAAATCACAGAGAAGATTGGACGTAGTTGCATCCGGATGGAAAATCTCGTAAAGAACCTTCTCACTCTAGCAGATATTGAAAATCTTCCAGAAGGACGCTTCCAAGATTGTGATCTTGTAGCACTTCTTGAAAACTGTCGCCATACCGTCCGCTCTGTTTACCAAGATGCACAAATCGATATCAAGAAAGACGTAGAAGATATCCTTATCGGTGCAGATGCAGGCATTCTTGAGCTTGCCTTTATCAACCTCCTCGACAACGCAGCTAAGTACTCTGAGCCGCCTGCTATAATCTCCATTAACCTCAGTGTGAAAGAAGAAGAGGTTTACATCGAAATTCGTGATCAAGGCAGAGGGATACCATCCGAAGACATTGATCACATCTTCCAACGCTTCTACAGAGTGGATAAGACGCACTCACGCAAGCTCGGGGGTGCGGGCCTTGGGCTCTCTATCGTCAAGACGATCATTGCCAAGCACGACGGTACGATCACTGCTACTTCAGAGATTGGTAAAGGGACTACTTTTACCATTACTTTGCCGCTCAGGCACCACAGTCGGATGTAAGAGTTGTGTCAGTTTTTTTCTAATTTCTATACACTTTTCTTGTTTTCTGATTCTGGAGGAAAGTATGTTAACAGCTACTATTAGCCTGTCTAGTGGATTTGCTGCCGCTGGAGCTCTCGTTGGTTCTTATTTTGGCCAGCCCAAATTAGGGGCCGAAATCGGAGGATTTGTTGGAGGTACTATTGCATATACCATCACTGCTGACTCGGAGCCGGCTTTTCACCCACCTTCATTTGAGGATCAATTGAAGCGTATGAGTGTAGTTTTTACTGGTACGGTAATTTCGGGAGGACTTAGTTTGTACCTTGCTAGTGGTTATGGAAAAGAGTGTTCTCACCTATCCCGTAATGCTAGCTGCATGGCACTTGAGGGAATGAGTGTAGTGGTTTTGGCTAGCGGTGCCTACATGGCTTATCAAACGGCACTGGCTGTGAATCAGATGTTGAAGTCACGGTAAGCTTAGAGAAAGTCCTAAGACAACCATGGATGAAAATTTGTTCTTAGGCTAAGCTCTCCGCCAAGACTTTTATAGAACAACAAAAGGAAGGGCGATGGTGTCTCAAGTGAATACAGCGTTGACTGGCGCGCAACAACAGTCTTCTCTAGGAGTTTTGACTCCATTCGAAGGTGCTCAAACTCTGAGAAAGGTAACAGGCATTATTCCTCGTAATTTGTGGGACGGTTTGGTGGTAGCGGGGACAGGGGCAGTGCTTTATAAAGGTGTGCAGGTGTTATCTCAAGAAGGCGAGACTATATCGACTCGCATAAGCTTATTTTTCTCCACCGGAGGAATGTCGGTCATAACACCTAATTGTTTTTAAGGGCTTTGGAAATATCACTCTGGTGATTGCAGAGAAATAGAAAGTTGCCCATTACTGAATAGAGACAACTCTTTTTGTTTCTCCCTTCCCAAGTTAAATTTGACTGTTGTATTCTCACCGTTAAGATAACGGCTGAAGAAGGTTTTTCTATCCATCGGCCAGAATTCGATCATCAGCGGCTCACCTTTTACATGGAATTCCAAGCAGTCCTCTTTGGCAATTACAGAAATGGCGAGCTCGTTGTTAGAATAAGTTCCTTCATACAAAGCAAGCTCTTTTTTTGATGTTTCACAAGTCCTGTAAAGCTTTTGAAGGGGAAAATTCGAATTAAGAAAATGGTGACCTAAGGAGTCTACTGAAGAGGCGTCTGTTAGTAGGATGATCCCTTTTTTTCTTTTAATATCGAACCCAATAAAAGAAGAAAAACCAAGAGTGGTTCCAGCAGCTGCATAGAATTCGCCATCAAATCGTTTATCTATTGTAAGCCCATAGGTCGAAACAACACCGGGGATTTCTAAATCAAAAGCTGGAGCGCAAAGTTTCGCTATAATCTCCTTGTTTAGAGGGGAGTTTTTCGTTGAAAAAAGTGCATCCAAATAAGAGGCTAGGTCTTTTGCTGTCGATTTCAAAGAAGCAAAGCCCGGGAGATGGGAAAGATTCCAGTAAGGAGCTGATTTCCCCATATTTGTTCCTTGAACAAGTCTGTTTTTTGTGGATTGAGAGACATTTACATAAGTAGACTCCATCTGCAAGGGGGCTAGGAGCTTGTCTTTCAGAATTCGTTCATAGGGCTTGCCTGAGACTTTTTCGAGAATATAACCTAGAAGACCATATCCAAGATTTGAATAGAGAGGCTTATTAACTGGGGAGGGGTGCTCTTTTTTAAGGTAAGTGTATAGCTCAGCTATTGTGAACTCTGCAGCGCGAACTGTATTCCCTGTCCTTGGATGAACATAATTCTCACTGTCTGGATCTTTTATCCCCGAGGTATGGGTAATCAAATGGTGGATTTGCATCTTGGGATCTATTTCAATCCAGGATGGGAGGTATGAAGCAACAGAGTCTCCTAGGTTGAATAGGCCTTCAGCTTCAAGAATCAAGGCCAAGTGAGCGGTGAAGAGTTTTGTAATAGAGCCGATTTCAAAGAGAGTATTTTCAGGAGAAAATAGAAAATCACCAGCATGGTAGAAGGAAGTTTTTCCATCAGAAATTTCTCCAACGACCAAATGTTGGTTATAGCCTAGATCGACTCGTTTTTTGAGTTCTTCTTCAACATTGGCAAACGAGAATCTACAAGCAAAAGACATAAGAACAGTTAGGCTCCCTATTAGCGAAGTAAAAAAGCGCGATCCCAATCTAATTCCTCTCGGTTTTGTGCTAGCATTAGGGCTAGAGCTACTCCAGAAGCTCCGTAGAGTATCCCTGGATTGTTCACCCAGTGGTACTCTCCAAAGTCATCAACATAAACAGATTCAAATCCAAATGGACTGTTAGGACGGTAAAAGCTGATTAAGTCAGCCTCCAGCTCTTTGACCTCTTTCCAAAGAGTAGGATTTTCTGTGGCTTCAGCCATCCGGTAGGTTGTTGTTAAAATTCCTGCGCGGCCATGAACAAATGAGGTTCCAATGTGATTCCAGTCCTTTGTTGATTTCGAGAACATGGAAATCATTGCTTCTTCCCCATATTTTTGCATTTTTAGATCATGGGTTGCTTTCCCTGCTTTAAAGATAGCGTGGGCAACGGCTGGTACACCACACCACCAAGTATCTCTAGGAAGCTCATTTTGAACACTCCCTTTCAAAGGCACAGTATTATCAAAATGATAGACCCCATTATCTATCCGTCCCTGGCTTTGTAGCCATAGACTTAGGGTTTGTATGACATCGTGTAGCCCGGGAAGGTCGATACCATTGATCTTTAGAAGAGAAAGGGCTGACAAACAACCTGCAACTCCAAATGGCATATTTAAAATAAAACTTCCTTCTGGGTATTTCACACGCTCTTCATCATTAAATTGATGTTCTGGGCTTAAGTACCAGCGTGGCAAAGTCCCATTCTCTAATGGGCGCTGGAATAAGAGGATAAGGGTTTTTGCAGATTCTAATGCTGTTGCATAGAGGCGGGCATTTTCTTTTCTTAAAAGAGCGTAGCCCAATATTCCACTGATTCCATCAGAAAGATTATAAAAAGTAGAGGGGAGGGGGGAGCCGTTATCTATATGCCTTTTCCCTTCTTGGATGTAGCATTCGTTGATTTTCTCAATTAATAAGTCTTCTAACTTCTCCAAAACCCTCTGGTAGCGCTTCCCGTAATCAGAGCAAAAAGCAAGGGAAAAGCAAACTCCCGTAAGACCAGAAAACAGAGAGGGGCTGTCAAAGCCCTTTTCTTCGATAAGAATTGCTGTTTCCTTCATATATTCATGTGTAACATCTGCCCATCGTTCATTAGGAAATATACGATCCATCATCCCATAAAAACAGGCTATTCCTGGATAGCCATCCATTAACGTATCTTTTGTCCAAAACAGTTCAGGGGAGCCATAACGCTTATACTGTTCCTCCATTGTTTCTAAAACATGCTTTGGATCACGCATGCGGTCGGCAATTTCTTCGCATAGGGTAATGGTGTGGAACATTAGGTCACCTCAAAGTTGCTTTTTGTTTATTTTGCGCAATAGTAATTGCTTTTAGAGCAAAGAGATAAGATTTGAATTCTAACGAATTATCTATCCCCATCACTCGATTACAGTGCATATGCAGCAGGCTTCGGATAAATTTTGATTCTAATTTAGCCCCAAGTGTTTCTTGGTAGGAAAGGATCGATTTTTTTAGTTTTATCAAAGGAGTTTCAGGGACTAAGGTATTTGCTTGTTCAAAAAGAGTAATTGTCGCTGAAACAAGCTTGTCTTTCCAATTTCGAAATCCTTCAAGGTGTTTGCGATCGATGAGCATATCTTCTAAAAACTGTTTCTGCTCTTCCATCGATAAATCGAAGCATTTTAGAATTTCCATAACAGAAAGGGCGACAAAAGCATAGTTTGGAAGGTCGGTTCCTTTATGTAGTATGTGGTCGATAATCCATAGAGAGAGTTCAGAATCCGCACAAAACACTTCTTCAGCCTGTTCAATTGCATCCTCTCCGCCATACCGTTCTACTTCTCTTTCATAGGTAGCAAGACTAAGATCGCGTAGTGACCCAAGTTGAATAAGTGGAGATGCCCAATCGTGAATCTTATTGAGGAGCACCATCTTAGACGTTTCATTTTGAGATTTTAGCCTTAGACGGAGTAAGGGGCGTTCGTTTTCATGGTAGCGAATAAAAAACCACGTGCTTAAGTTTCCATAACTATCTCGGATTAGGGGGAGGACGGAATCTAGTAGAAAAGAGGCCTCCTTATCAGTGGGTAAATATAGCTTGAGGTAGACCCAATCTCCACCAGGGATTTGGAAGCGAAGCTTTGAATCGATTTTTTGTGGAGATGGAATGGGGAACGGTTCTGTTTGTGTATAGTTGCGAATAAGGGGAATTACAAATTCAGAGAAATGGGTTCCCGACTCTGTGTCGACCCAGCCTGCAGTTGTGATTTTCTCTGTTAAAATAACCGGACGGCCAGATCCATTTTTTAATGAATGGGCAACTTCTCTTAAGTGAAGAGGATGCTCTAGGTCCAGGAGGATTTTATTATCGGCCACAGTCATCATCACATATCGAGGGACAGACCAAGTACTTGCCCATTGTTTTAATTTAACTATGATTTCTTCATGGGTTGTCTTTTTGGGTAGTTGGAGCAGAGAAGTAGTAATTTGCCACGTAGCTGGAGAAAAAATCGTCTTCTTATATCTTACACGGGGACGGTAGGGAAGGAATTGTGCGTTGCTCCAGTCAAAAGGAAGTAGGAACTTACAGCTGTCTTTTGACACCTCTCGTAAGAACCGGAGAATCGGAGGGGCTAGGTCGGGGTTGAGGGCATTTAGCGCAACTACTGACAGCTGTTTATTAAGACGAGGGATTGTCAAATAGAGAAACTTCTCCGTAGCTCCTATGTAGATGTCTTTTAATTCCAGGGTCTTTTTTGCACTAAACCCGAGGTCGAGTGTTTCTTTTCTTAGATCGGGGTTAATTGCTACATTTGCACTTCGTGCACTAGAGGGGAAATAGGAACTTTCAGCAAAGAGGCAAAAAGGGCTTACTGCTTCTTCGGCTTTTAAGAAGCTAGCTACCTCGTTTTTTATCTCTTTGTCTAGTATGGGTAAGAAGCGACCAAATGTTGAACAACCATCTCCTGCACCTGTGATAGGATTCAATAAGACTTCGAAGGAGCCTTCGTCGATATTTTGAGCGGAGTTCGTAATTATTTCACAGTACAAGTCGAAAGAAGTGGGGGCCGACTCTTTCGGTGCATTTTCGTTAAATTTTTCAAAAAACTCGTCTGTAAGTAGGATTTCTCTTTTTCGGCTGTAAACTGCATCTGCCCATAGTTCTATCAGAGTATTCTCTGGATCAGGGTTGTTTTCTTCTGTTTCAGATCGATCTGGGTATCCTAAACCAACAGTTTCATCAAGCAGTTCTTCGACAGGAAGAATTCGAAAAGGGCCGTATTTTTCTAGAAAATTTTGGTGGTAAGAGCGCAAGTGGGGAGGTCCTTGCCTTTTTGATAAAGACCACAGAAGGGAAGAAGAGGTACGAATTTCTTTTGCAACAGACTCAGGCAGGCGGACGGTCTCATTATAAGTACTATCTACTTGGAGGAGAGTTTTAGTATCAGCCTCCGCACGCATAAGTGCTTCTATTTCTAAAAAAAGTTCTTTTCCAAGTCCGACTTTTGTTTGGTTGTACTCGATAATTTTATCTGCAATAGTGCGTAATCTTTTTGTAGTTGGGTGGTTTGGGAGCTTTTCTTCGATTGTATCTAGAAGATCAAAAAAGGGAGTAGCACTAAGGAGGGAGGGAAAAATAGTTGGATAGAGAATATCTTGTTGGACTAGAGCTAAGACAACATCTCCCAATTTTTCACCGTCTAGATCAGGTAATTCTTGTATAATCGATTCAATAAGGGCCTGGAAATCAATCTTATCTACACTTTTTGATAAGATCTGCTTGACTAGTGGAGAAGACCGAATGGAGACCTCTTCTTTTTTTCCTTCATTCCTTCTTGAGTATGGAAGTGTAACGCGTTCTTCCCCTTCAATTAGTAGCGGGTTTCGTCTTAAAGAAAAATAAGACAGGACCTCTTTGTCAGAAAAAAAATGATCCAGAAAGGCAAATATCCACTCCATATCAGGACGAGCGTGCTTTGTTATTTTACTAGTAGAAAAACTCATTGAAGAGTTCTCTCCAAATCGCCCCGTAGCAACACAAGAGAATAGTCCAAAAGGAGTGGCTCTCGTTGCCATTCGGAGCATATATTTTAGTAAGCTTGATAAAGCTTGCTTTTTTGGTTTTTCTCCCAAAGAAGAGAGTTTTTCCATTGCTTGATAAAGAGAGGGGGAGGCGACTGCTATTGCTTCTTGAATCAGAGGGGAGTTTTTATAAAGTACTTCGATTTCTTTTTCGACATCCTCACTTCGTAGGAGAGTATGGAATACATCGCTTGGAAGAAGAGGGATTCTTGCCATGAAAAAAGGAGCTTCTTTAAATAGCGATATTTCTGTGCGAGTCATTATACTAAGCCATTACCTCCAATTCTGTTTTTATGAGAGAGAGGACAGAGTCGACAGAAGGTATTAGAAGATTGGGGCGAATTTCTCGAGAAGCATATTCAAACCCCATTTGCTCAATAGGGGAAACCACACGTCCGCCATCTGCCTCTATTTGTCGGACATTGCGCTGGACTGCAGCTTTATCCCACATCGCTTTATTCATATTCGGGAAAAGAATCACTTCTCCTTTGTAGGCCATGATTGTTGCAGAAAGCAAATTGTCTGCTGCTCCATTTGCAACTTGAAAAAGAAGATGCGCTGTTGCAGGTAAGATAAAGAAGATATCAGCCCATCTAGCTAGCTCAACATGAGTCAGATTTTTTTCTGATACAGGGAATTCATTGGTATAGATTCCATCGGAAAACATAGAGAACGAACTTGAAGGGATGAATTCAGTAGCGGAACGGGTCATGATAATTTTGATTGAAGAAAATTCTGCACGCAAGGCTGATAAGTAGGGGGGGAGAGAGAGGACGGACATAGACCCTGAGATTCCTATAAGAAGATTTTGCTTTTTCATCGATGACTCCTATCAATTAAAAATGGCGCGGCCCAGGAAGTATCACCTTTTTCTAGGGATAGCAGCGCTAGTAGAATGCCAGAGATCCCGTCTAGAAGGCCTGCCTTTTGTACTTTAATAAATTCTGCTCGGCGAACCTCATCGGTCTGATTCGAGATAAACTGATCTTGGATGAGGGGCTCGAAGTCAAAAAATCCCAGAAATGTATCAGGGTCAAATTGTTCGAGAAGGTGTTCCTGCATCTCTGTACAGGCGCTATTGAATAACGGGATTTTTGTATCTCGCGCCATAAGATGCATCATAAGCATGGTCCCAGAAAACCCATGACAAAGAGAGCTTGTATTGAGATTCCATAAGGATTTTTTTCTATAGGCAATTGCCTCAAACCCGGCAATACTTGCTTCTTTCATTGCAGAGTCTTTGGTAGCCTGGCTAGCGAGATATAGTGCTCTTGCTACCCCTGCACTGCCATAACACCAAGCATCAAATGTAATGGGTCCATTTGCAAACTTTTGGGCTGTCTCCTCTTCAAAGCTGACTCTATCGGGCCAATAAATTTCTCCATCAAAGGTGGATCGTCTTTCTACAAGCCATTTTCCCATTTTCTCGATCGCTTCTTTCTGACCTTCAACGTGTATTCCTTCCAAGAGACAAAGAGATAATAGAGTCAGAGGGCCGGCAATGCCATGTGCCATACCCAAGTTAAAGTTCCCTTTGGGAAACTTCTTTTTGTCTTCTGCAATAAATTGAAAGTGACTTGGCACATACCAGCCAGGAACTGAATGGGTTCCAATTTTGATGTTTTTCGTCCTGTCGATAAGGAGTTTTAGAACTTTTTGAAGAGTTTTTTCTTCTTTTATTTCTAGGAAGTAGCTTCCTACTCCTGTTATTCCAGAGATCAGTTCATAGTCTTCCATTCGAGAAGCGATTCCGAGTTGGATTTTTTCCTCTAGCTCTGAAAAAACTCCCTTCTCTAGTTCTTGTATCAGGTAAGCATGTAGCTTTTGTAATAGATTCTGGTACCGCGTCCCCTCCCTCGAAGCTTGGAGAATAGAAAAACAAATTCCTGAAAGACCAGAAAAGATGGAGAGACTTGCAATTCCTTCTTTTTCTATCGCTTTTTTAAGATGCAGAATGTGGGCATGTGCAGACTCATCCCAGCCCTCTTCGGGGAATAGTTTGTCGAGCGTTGCAAACAAAAGAATCAGTGCGGGCGTGCCATGGGAAAGAGTAGTGGTGCTCCAGCGACTCCCTGGGCGAGTTGGATCATTTCCTTCGAGGGTCTTTAAGCAGGTTTCCAACTCAAGGGGGTCTCTAAGAGAGTCAGCTTGTTGCTTGATGAATTGTAAAGAAGATTCTGTAGATGGAAGTATCATCGAGACCCCTTACTTTTTGGAATTGGTCGTACATTGTACAGTAAATCTTTTTTCTATACACAAACAATTTGAAGGATTGGGAGTTTGGCAAAGAGGGCCTGATTTTTTGGATGCAACCCTACGACTCTTCCAAACGAGAGTAGTGCCCTCCTTTATGAGAGCCTTCATGGTTGATTGCAACGCTTTCTTTCCCTCCTGGATTGAACACTTCGGGGTCTTGTGCATCGGAGAAGAGGATTACTCTTTTGTCGTATAAAAGCGCCGCAAGATGCAGTTCATTGTTAGTAAGTTGGTAGGAATCGACCAAAACTGACTTGGAATAAGTGTCCCATAAACCTTCACAAAACTCCATGCTAGCACTATTTAGGGAGTTTTGCGCGTTCTCTAGATGGTTATAAGCATCTTTGAAATTGGGAATAAGCTCTAAATGACGCACAATTTGGTCACGTATTGCTTGGAAGGCATTCCAGCAATTATCGGGGGTTCGGAGTGTTTCTTGTAACTCGTCTTTGTTCATTTTTTCGTACTCAGGTTTTGTCGTGCGCAGGTTATCCCAAATCTTGTCAAAAATAGGGGCTTCTATAGCTTCAAGATAGATTTGTCGAAGCTGATCTTTAGCTTGTTTAACGAGGTCTAGATCTTTTTTCTGCGCGTCTTGATATTTTTTGTTAAGCTCCCTAGATCCTGAAATAAATTCTTGTATGCAATCCTGAAAGAGGTTTTGGCAGTCGGGGGCTGCTTTCCTTTTCTCAAGGCGGCCGAGAAATTCTTCTTTGGCATTTTGATTTACTTGATTTATGTCTCCTTTGGGGTCTGTTACATAGGCCCAAGCGCCTTCTACTTTTTTATTGCCGTTTAGTGCGTGTAGGGAGCAAGCGCCACCTCCTCTTGTTGCAATCGCCTGTTGGTAGACTTTTCCATCGTATTTGCAAGGGGTTTTTCGAGTGACAATTGGAGCTGGTTTAGGCGGTGGCACTGCTCCTCCTTTTGACGCGCCGCTTTTTTCTTTAACTCTAGCTTGTTTCAAAGACTCTCTTAGCTCTTTAATCACTTTGTCCACGGCAGCTTCATCAAGCATCGGGATCGAATGAGTTTTAATGAGCTGTTCACGCCGCTGTTTTAGATAGGGGAGAAGGTAGTAGTTATTGAAAAGAAAGTGTTTCAAGTTGGCCTCTGTGTCCTTTGTTGAAAGCGCTGCGTTAGCTTTCTGTGCAGTGGCTATGATACTCTCTTCACAATCATCAAGACGTCGCACGACCGTTTTAAAGTCGGCGAGTCCTTTTACTTCGCTCCGGAAGCTGTTTTCAAGATTTTTCGCTTCGGATTGGAGAGTGGAGATTGCAGTTAGTCTGTTGAATTTTTCTGTTTTGCTGCGTACTAGACTGAAGTTTTGTCTCTGGAGACTGAGTAGTTCGCCTTGCTTTTTGGCTAGTAAATTTGCAGATGGTGGACGACTTTGATCGACTGCAATTTGGGAAATAGCCCTTGTTAATATTCTCTTTGCTGCTTCTGGTTGTTTTAGGTGAGTGAATTCTGTGCAAAGTTTAAGACTTTCAATATAGATGTATTCAAGTAGCGAACCGGTAATAGGCAATCCAGGGTATTGGACGCGTATAAGATGTTGGAGAACGGATAAGACATCAGCTTTTGAAAGAGATCTAACGTAAATAGGGAGGAAGCGTCGTGCTCTGGCTGGGTCATCTGCAATATATTTACGGTATTCCTCATCTGTTGTAGCAAAGAGCATGTAAGGCAATCCGCGTGCGCTTGTATCAAGGAGGGATTTGAGCAGTTCTCCATATCGGAATCCAAACTGTTCATTCATAAAGGCGTGTATTTCATCGAGAGCTAAAATGATTTCTTTTCGAATAGGGAGTACCCTCCGAAGAAATCGTTCAAATTTTTCTTCTGTTTCAAACATCTGATTTGTTGGTAACAGGGTTGCAGCGGGGCCTCCAAAAACCACTTTTCCTTTAAGAGTAGACTGCATAGAATCGGGGATCTCATTTAGCGCAATTCTTCTTGCAACCTCTGTCATAATCGCTGTTTTCCCAACACCCGCGGGACCTACAAGAAGAGGGTGTTGTCTGATTGTCTCAGTAGTTGATTCCCATGAGAGAAATACCTTTTCAATTTCTTGGTCACGGCCTAAAAGAGGCTCTACGTTACCAGTTAAAACGGTGCTGGTGTAATTTATAAGAGGTTTGATTTGGACAGGGATTCGATTAAAGTGAGCGTAAGCTGCTACAACTCCTCTGCTAGCAAGCAAAACTGCCGCAGTGGCTCCAAAAAGGTATGCACGGTGGTATCCAGGTATGGTAAAATCCTCAATAAATACACCATCTAGTGCTAGGGTCAGCGCAACGGGAACAAGAATTGCACCAGCATATACCTGTAGCATAGCCATTGCTTCCCAGGGGTTGGATGGCTCATGGTCTGCGCTAAAATAGCTGAATGCTAAGCTCAAGTTTTCCATCATGCTTGGTTGCTTTGGTGGTTGAGGAGGGCTAATTGCAGTACGTCGGCTTTGGAAGCTTGCAGCAAATTGTTGTGCTTCCAGTTGATCCTTTAACCGTACTAAAGAAGGGCCTCCTAACAGGCCACAAGAGATGTTAGCAGAGGTAAGGCGGTGTATGCAAAGGGCTATTTTATCATCGGGTAAAGTTGCGATTTTGTGGAATAGTTTGTCAAGGAGTTGTCCCTTTCTTGCTGCCCTTTGCTCGTCTTTAAAAGGGGATTTCCAAAAAAATCTTGCTTGTAGATCTTGAAGAGCTCTATCGATCTCACCATTGGTTATAGGTGGGGTAAAGGTAGTACTCGAGCGAGTGATTATAGGTGGGGTAAAGGTAGTACTCGAGCGAGTTTGACTTTGATTCCCCTGGACAAAAGAAGTCGTTGGGCTCGAGGCAGAAACAGGCGCTGGGTCAGTAGAAAAAACCATTTTTGTCCTCAATAAAAAAATAAGTATTTTCAAGAGAGAGGTCTTTTTGCGCAAGGTCTTAGGTTCTATTTTGGAGCTGGCAGTAATATCTGTTAGCTTAATTTACAACTCAATTGCTTGTTTGCCAAGCAGGGGGGGATTTCTAAGAAAGAGCTTTTGAAATATAGACGGTGAACTGGCAGATCGCTCTCTAGATGTATTGAGGAGGTGATTTTTTTATTGCGGTAAAATCAAGCAGGGTAGCAAAATACTCCGGCAACGCAAGGCGATCTGAGTCTGCGTAGTTTGAAAACCCATAAATTTAGGAGATAGAATTATGGTAGCACCTATTGATACCCAAGCTGCTTCTCAACTTTCTTTTGTTGGAGCAGACAGATCACAAGCTAGTAGAGATGCTTATGATCTGGACATTCAAGTTGATGCAAAAAGAGGAACTGGCGAGATGGTAAACCAGTTGATCACCAGTAAGTCTCTTTGCACTCCTGGATGTGGAAACACAGGAACAAACAACAGCTTCTGCTGTTAACGTTAAAACCAGGGGAGTCGGGCCTTAAATCGGCTCCCCGCTGCACGCAATTGTATTTTTTTTCTATTTAACCGCAAGTGGTTTTTTCCGTTGATGGGTTTTACAACGGCTTCTCCTGTATGCCTTAACTCTTGTAGTATCTTATGGACAGTTCCTAGATTTTCCAATCCAGTTGATTTGTAAGCACAAGGCAATAGTATGGACTTATTTGTGAAAAGGAAATTCACTATCAAGATCAGGCGGAGAATTAGTTAATCCGAATGCGGAGCTTCGCATCGTCTGTTTCGACGGTCTCTTTTGATTTGCTTTTGCTTTTTTTGAAATTGAGTAGAGGGACAAACTCTGTCAGATTCTTTCTGTTTTTAAGAAAAAATGCTTCGAGTTCTTGCTGGTTTAAAGGATCGTGTTTGTGCTCAAGTTCCCACTTGCGGCGCTCTTCTAAGATGATTTGAGAGGCAAATAGTTGCCCGAATACAGCATCGAGTAGTGGGCGTGGGGCGTGGCTGAAGTAGATGGGTTTTTTGTGGGAGGATGGATGGATGCTTAAGAAGTCACCAAGAGCTGGGTAGCCTTTATCAGTTTTGAGTTGGTAGCTGTGGGTTCCTTTAGTGAGCTTGTAGAATAGGGGAAGCTTTTCTTCGGGGAGCCTTGAGAGGAGTGACTCAAAGTTTGTCAGAGAGGGGTATTCTTTGAGAGTTTGGATAATCGTTTCCAAGATCTCATTTTCTAGATGGGGTGTATAGAGTAACGTTGTTTGATAGAGGTTGCGAATTAGGGAGAGAGCAATCTCTTCCACTTGGGGATCCCCTCCTTCGTTTGCAAGGGTGCGAATATTAAGGGTGCGCTCAGGGTAGAGCCTGAATTTGTCTCGGGGGGAGGTAAAGCGAGTATTTTTATCTATCCCAGAAGGGGATGTTGGTTTCTTGTGTAGGTTTTTTCCTTTTTGAGCAGTATAGACTTTGCTTTGGATCGAGTTGGCAAATTTCTCTTCGATTGCTTGAGCACTGTGGTAATGGAATTGCTCTTGGACAGTAGCACGCATATTGTGGACGAATGTATAGGATGCCACCGCAAAGAGAAGGATAAAGGTAGAGACTAAGGGAAGGACGTTCATGAGTAGACCGCCATTCGATTGGCATGGGGGAGGGTAAAGGTGAACTCTTTTTTATAGATGGTAATTTTTACCATGGCTGGAAGGCTATCTTTTTCCCACTCCTTGAGCCACGATCCATTTTGAGGGTCTAGATATTCGATGGAGAGCTCGGAAACGCCCTCAAGGAAAACTTCCTCTCTGGCCTCTCCCACTTTAGGTTCAATGATGAGACAGAAATTCTCTTTTTTAATAAGAAGAGTTCCTTCAACTTCTTGGCAGAAATTTGGATCGGGGTCTATGCCGTTGTTGAAGGTGAATCGGAGCGCTTTATCGTAGATGTCTTCATGGGGGCCGCTTGTGAAGTTGGCGTCCTCAGAGATACTTTGAAAAATTTGATTAAGACGCAGGTTGGTGACATATTCCCAATGTTTTTCTTGGTGGAGGACCTTCATCTCGGCATTTGTTTGGATGAGATGCCGAAAATTAGAAAATAGGGTTGTTAGCAAGATGGCCGTAAGTGAGAGACCGATCATCACTTCGAGCAAGGCTAAAGGGCGTTTCATAGGGGGGAGTTTACCTGAAGAGGTGCTTTTTCAGCGAGACTCGTGTTAGGCCTATACCCATCAAAAAGAAGATGGCTAGAGAGAAAAAATCGGGAAGGAAAGATTTAGCCGTAGGAGAGACGACTCCAAGTACAGTAAGAAGGGCAATCACAACTCCGGTACAGGCATCCCCTGCAATGAGTCCAGAAGCTGCTAAGACCCCTCGATCAACAACTTCCTTGTCATTTTTACGGCGGATATACCAAGCAAAAAGCCCTCCGACCATTACGCTGGTGCTAAGGGATAAAGGTAGGTAGAGGCCAATGGCAAAGGGAAGAACGGGAAGGCGGAGTACTTCGACAAGTAGACCCAAAATCACCCCTGTCAGGACAAGGGTCATAGGGATATTACCTGAGATGACTCCTTTTGCAATGAGTGCCATGAGTGTTCCTTGAGGAGCTGGCATCTGTGGAGATCCAAAAGTATACACTGTGTTGAGTAGATAGAGCGTACCTCCGATAGTAAGTGCTGGGAGGATAGTGCCGATGATCTCTCCGATTTGCTGGTATTTAGGAGTAGCTCCTAGCAAAAAACCTGTTTTTAGATCTTGCGACGTCGTCCCTGCTAAGGCAATCGCTACGTTTGCTACTACAGACATCGTAAGGGCTGCTATTAGGTAGATCCGTTCAGTCCAGCCAAGGACTACAAAAATTAGACAAGTTGCAAGCAGCGTTGTGATCGTCATCCCAGAGACGGGATTAGAGGTGCTCCCGACAAGGCCAACTGTGATAGAGGTGACAGCTACAAACAAAAAGCCCAGAATGACGAGGAGTGAAATGGTGAGGAAATTCATTGGCAGGCCGGGGAAGAGCCAGAGGAATAAGATAATTGCAACAGAGCCCAAGATCAGCCAGCGAAGAGAGATGTCCTGGTCGGTTCTTGGGAGTTTTCTTCGGTGTTTTACTCCAGCAAGCAGCTCATGAAATCCTGACTTGAAGGTCTTACTTAATAGGGGAAGGATCTTTGTGAGACTAATCAATCCACCAATTCCAACAGCGCCAGCACCGATATAGCGGACATAGTTGGACCAAATCTCTTCAGGGCCCATCTGGCTAATAGGAATTGTTCCAGGAAAGATGGTAGTTCCTCCTACTCCAAACTTACTGATGAGGGGAATGATCACCCACCAAGCTAAAATACCGCCGGTAAATAGAAGAGAGGAGATCCGCGGGCCGATGATATAGCCAACTCCAAGAAGAGCTGGGGTGCAATCGATGCTCATCTCGCTCCGAAGGATTTTAGGGATTTTCCAAGTAGCAACTTCATTCCAAAGATGAAGTGCAGAAGAGCATACTTTATACAGAGCTCCAATTCCGATGCCGAGGATGGCAAGTAGCGCCCCTCCTCGCCCTTTTTCTCCGGACTTGAGTATCTCAGCGCAGGCAACCCCTTCAGGGAAAGGAAGCTTGCCGTGTTCTTCAACAATAATATAGCGACGCATCGGAATCATGAATAAGACGCCTAAAACTCCACCTAGTGCAGCAAGAAGAAATACGCGAAAAATGGAAGGTGGTTCACCAAGAATAAATAAAGCAGGTGCTGTGAAGATCACACCAGCTGCAAGGCCCTCTCCAACAGAGGCAATTGTTTGAACCAAATTATTTTCTAAGATAGAGGGGCGTTTGAAAAAAGCGCGTAAGATAGCCATCGAAAGAACTGCAGCTGGAATGGAAGCTGAGACAGTCGTTCCAACTTTTAATCCAAGGTAGGCATTTCCAACTCCAAAGATGAGTCCCAAAACACAACCGAGAATAATCGCACGCAGCGTGAACTCAGGCACCTTCGTTGTCGCAGCAATATGGGGCTTAAATGTCTTCACAGCCCCAACATGCAATTAAAACTTTTTTTGGGCAACTATTTGTGCTTCTCTAGAAAAAACAGGGAGTTTCAAATGTTTTGGAGCGGCAAATTCTACTTTGATGCTGACAAGAGACGATCGCAATTTGTTCTCAGACTCTTTTTGCTTTTCCCACTGGATATAGACATTCTTTGTGTATGTCCGTTTTATTTTTTTAGATAGCTTCACATCGTAGGGATCGGATGAGATTAGAGGGCTGGTTTTCTCTTGATGAAAGATTCGTGTAGCTAGGGCATCGTTTTTTTTGTAAATATTTTCCTGCCATTTGCCTAGCTCATTTTGTGCAATGCGCTCCAATTCCATCTCAAAAAGGAGGTGGAGCTCTTTTTTCATATGTTGGTATGGATAGCGTAAAAAAGGGAGGATAGAAATACTAAGAAGAGCAAAAGCAATTAATACCTCAAGTAGAACGAAGGTTCTTTTTTTTCTGCGTTGCATGTTGTTTAGCAATTCCTTGACCATTTTCCAAGATAAGGGTAGCATAAAAAGCTCATTTTATTTACTTAAAAGTATATATGCAGACAAGAGGAAGAGCCCTTTACAACCTGATTCGTATGAATTGGCAGGAGAACCCCACTACTCCGGTCAAGCCATGGCAAGTAGAAGACTATAGAGCTGTTCCCACAGAAGATCTCTTTCAGCGCCTCGCTGCATTTAATATTCCTCTCAATGAAACTCATTTTAAAGCCTATGTAGAGGGAAGTGACTCTCCCGAAGATCTTGCAGAAACACTATTTCTTGAAGAGGGAGAAGACCGCTTTGAGCAAGTGTACTTGTTGATATTTGAGCTATGGCGAAGACTTGCTTCAGAAAAAGAATCCCTTTCCACCTTTTGTGATGAACTCGATCACTTGATAGACCTTTACGATCAAGATCTTCTAGAAAATAAAGAATCTCTTATTGATGCTCTTTCGGAGCTAGAACGGGTATTGGATGAACATGCCGATCAGGGAGAAGAGCCTACAGTTCTCTTTGAGGAAATAGCGCTTTACTGCGCGCATGACCTCGAAAGCTTTATTTATGATTTTGCTTCTGAAGAGATCGATGAAGAGGATCCTATACAAGGCTCTGAGATTATTGAAGGCTTTGCACCCTATATCGCCGATAAAAAATGGTTTGAGTTTTTACGCCTTCGCCTTTTAGCTATGTCAAATCCAGAAGAAGCGGAAACCATGCTTGCTCGTATTTTAGAAGAGCAAGAGGAAGATCCAGATTTTGAGCTCCTACTTGATATTGCCCGTTTCCTTGTTCATCAAGGAGAGGCAGCGAATTTTGCTCGGGTGGTAAAGCAGACTCGTCATCTTTTAGAGACAGAACAAGACTTTCAAGAACTCCTTGCAATTACTTTTGAGTTCTATCGCCTCCTTGACCGAGATCAAGAGATGGAAAAAGTAGGTGAGATTTTAAGCTTAAGAGAGGGAGTCCCCCTATCTCAAGAGATCGCCTCTAGTGACGAGCTTTTTCAAGCTTACTTCAGATTAATTGAGGACCTTGATCGGAGTGAAGCCTAAGTAATCGGCTGAAGCAAAGACATAACGCACACCTCGCGCAGTTCCAAATGGCAGGCTCCCTTCTCGCACATTGTGCAGATGTCCAAAGACACAGATATCTACTTTGAAATCTTCTAAAATAGTGGCTACACTACTGGGTCGAAGATCTTTTCCAATGGGAGGGTAATGGGTCAGAGCTATTCGAGTGTTAGCATGAGGATCTAAATGTTCTAAACTTAACTTTAGTCTATCTAGTCCTTTTGCAAAAATCTTCTTCGCTTCCTCTTTTTTCTCAGAAAGCTCTTCTAAAGAGCGTTTTTTTGCATATGGATTTTCTACGAATTCGATTACATCTTCGAACGAATACTCCTCTGTATCCCACAGACGAGCTCCACCAAACGAGATTCCTTTCCAATCGAACGCATTGTTATGGATGAAGTGGATGGTAGGGGGGAGAATAGTGCGCAACTTCGCAGCAGAAGGCCACCAGTAGTCATGGTTGCCCCGAATCAGTAGCTTATGTCCTGGAAGGCGATCGATCCAGTCTAAGTCTTCCATTGCATCTTCTAGCTTCAAAGCCCAAGAGATATCACCTGGGATCAACACTAAATCATCAGGACCTACAATTTGCTCCCAAGCGGCTTTAATCTTGTCAGTATATCCCTTCCAGGAGGGGCCGAATACTTCCATGTTTTTTTTTGGATTCCCAAAGGGAAGGTGCACATCTGCTAATGCCCAAATTGTCATTGATCAGTTTAGTTCCCTGTAGGTGGTTTCCACCACACTGTGATACAGGACATCTTCGAATTTTTCTACAAATACTTCGATATGGGGTGAAATATTATGTTTATCCAGTGCTTCGTGATCAGTCCAAGACATAAATACCATAAATGTCTCCGGGGCATTTTCCTCTTGAAAGAGGTCATATCGAATACACCCCTCTTCTTTTCTAGATAGAGGGACTAACTCTAGAAGAGCTTTTGCAAGCTCTTTCTCTTTTCCTGCGATAGCCTCGATTGTTTCTATTAGGTGAATCATTTGATCCTCGTTGGTGTTGTAAAAACTAACATGGCATGTTGCAAATTTTAACGCGGCGTGCTAGCTTTTTCAATACGTATGTATAAGTTGTTGGTAGTCAGCAATTAACAACAATGTCTTGGAGGCAAGATACTTGATATCAAGGGTGGAAAAGGGTAGTATTTTGCCAAAAACCTATTCATAGGAGGGTAAAATGCAACCAGTACAACCAGGATCTCCCACTCAACTCAATCTCGCTAGTCCGCAGCTTACTGAAATTCCATCTTTTCAGTTTCTGAACATCTTCCAGGGGGCCAAATTATTAGAAACTGATCAAGTCGGGTTTGTTGACCAAGGCTCAATCAGTGCAATCAATGTAGGAGATTGTATTGCTGTGTTTGGGGTGGAGCGAGAAAGCGGAAAAATAAAGGAAATTTCTGCCTACCACATACAAGTAGGCACGGAGGAAGAAGAGATGCTCGACGAATATTTTGATGACTTCGCAAAAGATAGCGGTGTTCGTTTTTATATTGTAGGGGGGAACGCCTCGTCTACAGCTCCAGGTGGTTTGCTCGATACCATTCACACAACTATTGAGAATTATTTCGGCGACTTAAGCTCTATTGAACTTGAAGAGACAAATATCTCAGGAAATGCTGACTATATTTCAGTGAATTTGCAGATGGATGGGCAGCTGATGTACTGTCTTCACAATTGAAGATCTTAGAGAACGAAATTATCAGGGACCTCTGTCCCTGAGGTAACAATGATGATACTGTTGGTGATGGGCACCTTTTTTCTGTCGGATTTGTAATCTTTTTTCGGTGCTCCTATCGAGACTTTGACGCTTATTTAGAAACGCCCTCGAATGGAACACTTAAAGCTTCGCCAGAGTCAAGGCCTGGCTTTTGCAGACAACTACATATCACTTTGTATCGATTATTTGCTCTGTCAAACTCGACCACATTAAGCTTTATCATTCCCTTATTCGAATCAGCATAAACCCCATCCTCTCGGACTGCAACCTCATTGCCCTCAAACCACTCATAGTGGGGATCTTCATTATGTCCCTCCTGAGCATTTAGTAATCCGTTAAAAATCATGAAGACACCGATAAATAAAAAGTTTAATTTTTTTCTATTCTTCACAGCAACACCCTCTCTCTTCTTTAAACACATCTTTTAAAACATTAGGGATAATAACCGGAGTATGAATTCCTTGTTTCTCTGCTTCTAATGCCTTGCTTTTCCAGTACTTTTGCTTCTCAAAATCTTTCTGCTCACTAGCTAAGGCAGCCATCCTTAGAGAGGCCTGATAGGTAATCCCTTTTTTAATGGCGCTTTCAGAAAGTTCAGCAATTTGTTCTTTTGTTAAAAAATGATCAGGACCGCTTCCAGCACTAATATAGGCTAAAATAAGTGATTGAGGAGGGTCTTTTAGTTGCTTATATGCTTTCTGAATATGTACAAAGGCTTCTTCCTCTCGAAAAACCAAAGCGCATGTAATTCCTAAGTGAGCTTCATTTTTCCAATCCTTCTTCCATTCAGTAGGATACTTTGCTCGAAGAATCTTCATTAAATTGACAGAATAATCTCTCATTAAATCTGCCGAGAATCCATCTTCGATCATTTCTTCAACTGAAGCAGTCATCAAAAGATCAACCATATGCATGGCCTCAGAGTATGAATAAGTATCAGCAATATTTACAGGCAAAGAGTTTTTTACTAAATACTTCCAATCTTTAGCATTGATAACTTCTTTGATATTTGGAAAAAATTTCATCTTTTTTCTAGTATTTTTATGGGCCATATGGAACTCCTATCTCTACCCAAGCATTTCTCAATAATGGAAGGTTCTCTTTATTGATTTCAAATAGTGCGACAATTTTATCTCTTCCGATATTTTTGGTATATTTGTAGGTAGTCACACCTTTGTAAGCCCAATCAATTTCTCTCTCACATTGTAAAATTCCTTGTTCTTCTAAAAACAATGCAAGTTTTTCAAAATTCTTCTCGTGACTTCCAGTTACTTTAATAAATTTATCCCACCGATGCTTTTTCGTAAAAACATGGGGTAAAACATTTGGATTATGGGGCACAATAGACCCAGCTGCCGCCTTCTTTAAGATGGATGTGCTTTTTTTGGCATGTTTAGCACTGGCTTCTAAAATATGAGCACTTCTTGTAACAGAGTAGCGCCCTAAGATAGCCATTATATTTGCTCTTTTGAGGTTGTTATAAAAATAAATACCGGCATTAGGAGTAGCTAAGTAATAAAAAGCCAAAATGCTATATTTTCCAATAATAAAACCGAGTTTTTGCCCTTTTGTGTATTCAGACCAGCTATTCCAATACTCTCTGCACTCAAATAGCTCTGGTAATGCTTCTTGTAAAAGAGTATCAACTCTTCCTGAAGCCAAAAATTCACCTATATCATGAAGAGCTTCGAGTAGCTCTTTTGATACATCGATCGGAGAACAGGCAAAAGACCATAAAAAAGTGAGTCCTCCTCTAACAGAAGAAACAAATTGAATACTTCCTTCTCCTCCTCCCAGCATAGCTCCACGCAGCAATCCTTTTGCAAAATCCAAAGATGGAGGCGCATTTCCAAGAGCAGAAGGATGAGTTACTAGGGAGAAATTTCGGAAATGTCGTCTATATGGAGGTTTGGGATCAATTGCTCGCTTATAGTCTTCGAGAGCTAAGTCTATACGATTGAGCTCAAAATAACTAAAAGCTCTTTCTTTGTAAGCTTCTTTTTCATAAGGGCTTTGTCTGATAGCCTTGTCGAGAAATTTCACTGCGTCTTCATAGAGGAAATAGGCATTACAGGCACTTGCTTCACTAACGAGTTGATCTACACTGCTCATAGCATGCAATCGTGCAAAGAGAAAAAGAATCAAAATCGGAAAAAGCCGCATGTTTGCTATCCTTGATTTTTATAAGAAGGGGGATAGTAAAACTTCTTACTGTCAATCACCGAGAATAGAGAGTAAAGAGCTAGATTTCTAGAAAAATCAATTAACCTTGATCGAATTTCGTCAAAACCTGTCCAGTCTAGGCCAACCACCTCACTTTTCCAGGGCTTTAAGAACAGATTGTCCATTTAGGGAGTAGTCAATCTCGACTTTATATTGTAGGTGGAAATATTGAGTCTACAGCTCCAGGTGGTTTGCTCGAGACTATTCACACAACTATTGAGAATTATTTCGGCGACTTAAGCTCTATTGAACTTGAAGAGACAAATATCTCAGGAAATGCTGACTATATTTCAGTGAATTTGCAGATGGATGGGCAGCTGATGTATTGTCTTCACAATTGAAGATCTTAGAGGACAAAATTATCAGGGACCTCAGTCCCTGAGGTAACAATGATGATTCCGTCGCGGATGTAGACACCATCGCCGTCATACTCACGCAAATTGTCTTTGTTAATGAGTTTGACGTTGTTGCCGATACGGGTCTCTTCATCGATGATCGCTTTACGGATATCGCAGTTTTCTCCGATCGAGTAGTACTGGTTAGCTGGCATGGTTTGATCGAGGAAGGGGTGATAGGTCCGGTTGCCTATGACGATTGAGTCGCGGATATTAGTCCCTTTTTTGATGAGGGCGCGTATTCCGATTACACTATGTTCGATGTTGTCTGCTTCGATGATTCCGCCCTGTCCGATGATTGAATCACTCACTCGGGTCCCGTTGATTAGAGCGCTGGGGATATGTTGGGGAGTTGAATAGATTTGGTTCTCTTCTTCGTAGGTATTAAGCCCCTTCCCCTTTGTAAGCATGAGATTGGCATTGTAGTAGGAGGCTACCGTTCCGATATCTTCCCAGTATCCTTCGTAGACGTAAGCGCTACATTTCCCCTTTTTGATGAATTTTGGGATTAGGTCGTGCCCAAAATCATCCCCCTCTTGCTTGAGAAGCTCAACGAGCGCTGCCCGTTTGAAGATGTAGATCCCCATCGATGCTAGATAGTGGGGGTGATCGCTAGAGCGTCCATTTTTCTTGAGGAAGGCATTCGATACCTCATATTCATCAAGGATTGCTTGCTCTTGAGGCTTCTCATGGAAGTCGGTGATCGTGCTCATGCTGTTGATCTTAAGGAGACCCATCCGCTTTGCTTCAGACTTTTTCACAGGAAGAGAAGCAATAACTAAATCGGCATCTTTGCGCTTGGCAAAAGAGAGCATCTCTAAAAGGTCCATATTATAGAGCTGATCTCCTGAGAGGATCATGAACCATTCTGCATTGGAGCGTAGAATGTAATCGAGGGATTGTCGCACAGCATCTGCTGTTCCTTTGAACCAGGCTTTACCCTCGGAGGTTTCTTGTGGAGTGAGGAGTTCAAGCCCTCCTGAACGGAACATGTCAAGCTGGTAGGTACTGAGGATGTGTTGATGGAGCTCTGAGGCAAAATACTGGGAGATCACAAAGATCTGATTGATGCGAGAGTTGAGAGAGTTGGAGAGGGGAATGTCAATGAGCCTATAGCGACCCCCGAAAGAGACGGCTGGTTTACATCGATTAGCTGTAAGTGGGTGTAGGCGAGTGCCTTGCCCTCCTGCTAGAACAATTGTTGCGACTCTTTTTAAGAAGTCATCATTAGGCTGGTTTGTTATAAAATCTTTTTCATTCATCGTTAAATTAATTATTATCACGTTTAATAATTAACTTTCCAGGACTTAGTTATATTGGTGTAATTGATTATTTTTGGGTGAATTTGGATAGGCGCCCCTTGCCATATCTACCCCAAAAATGATCGTAAATGCCAGATAAAGCAGCGCGAGACTGTTTTTTTTGCGCATTGGGTCCTTTAAGGCTGAATTTGAGCAAGGAGGTAAGCTCCAAAAGGTGATGGCGGCTCCACCTTTTTCGAAAAGCTGTGTGCTTTTTATGGAAAAGAAGGCAGTTGCGGAAGTAGAAATAGTGCCACATTGGTCCCCTGTTGCCTTTAACAAAAGAAGCAGAGACTTTGTGCCACACTTTAGCAGTCGGAACAAAGAGACAAGCGTATCCTTGGTCTCTTGCTCGATAACACCAGTCGATCTCTTCCCATATGAGAAAGAATCGGGGATCTAAAAAGCCAACTTTTTCTAGGGTTTCTGGACGGATGGCAAGAGCACACCCACAGATATAGTCTGTTGTTTTTTCCTCTTTGTACCCTTCATGGGCGCCGCAGCCAATGTGAAAACAACGCCCAGTCTTTGGATCGACGCTACCGCCTGCGTACCAAATTGTAGCAGGATCATCGTAGAAATAGATTTTTGGGCCAAATGCTCCCACTTCTGGATGTTTTTTTGCAGCTTTGGAGATTTCTGATAGGAAGTTTGGGGCTACTACTGTGTCATTATTGAGGAGCATAAGAAGGTCAGCACCGCGCCTTAAGCCCTCCTTAAGACCTCGATTACTCCCCGATGCAAAACCAAGATTTTCTCCCATCTCCAAAAAGGTGTGCTGGGGATATTGTGCTTGGATTTTTTCTAAAGAGCCGTCTGTTGACCCATTATCGACAATGACAACCTCAAAATCAGAATAGATCACCTTTTTGATAGAGGATAAGCACTCTAACGTGTCCGGGGCGTTATTCCAGTTGAGGATGATTAGGACGATTTTAATGGAGCTTCCTCTTTGGCTTTGAGCACCCGTTTTGCATCCTCATGTCCTTGGGTAGCTGCAAGTTCAAGGAAGACGATCGCCTGATCGTCTGATTGACTCACACCTTTGCCTTCGGACAAACAAACAGCATAATTATACTGCGCTTCGGCAAGACCTGATAGAGCTGCTGTTTTGAAGTGTTTGGCAGCCTCTTTTTCGGAAGGTTCTGGTGCAAAGCCCATACCATAGTAGCATCCGAGCATGTAGTGTGCTCTAGCATGCCCTCCTTCAGCCGCTTTTTTAAAGTAGTGGAAGGCTTCTATATATGCTTGGTACCCTCCAAGCCCTTCGTGAAGGCAGAGTGCTAAGTTGTACTGCGCTTTATTATGGCCTGCATCGGCTGCTTTTTTTAACTCTTTTGCTGCATCAATATAAGATCCAGCCTGGGCGTATTCATACCCTTTTTTATATGCTTCTTCCATTTAGATTCCTACTTGTTCAAATACACTTGCTGCGTTGTAACTCGATCGAATAAAGGGCCCACAGTGCATATGTTTTACACCGATTTTATGGCCATAGGTTTCATACTCTTTGAATGTGTCGGGGTGGATAAAATCTTTTACAAGAAGTTTGCGCCGGTTCGGTTGCAGATACTGGCCGATCGTAATAATCGAACATCCGACGCGGTATAGATCGTCAATTGTAGCAAACACCTCTTCTTTTGACTCGCCGAGACCAACCATGATCCCCGATTTAACAAAATCAGTTTTGCCAGACTTTTTGACGTACTCAAGGAGGCGAAGTGTGCGTGCATAGGAGGCCTTATGGCGTACACGTGGGGTCATTCGCTCTACTGTTTCAATATTGTGGTTGAAGATTTCAGGCTTTGCTTCCAAAACTGTATCGAGTGCTGCAAAGCTTCCGTCAAAATCGGAAGTAAGCACCTCGATGGTGCATCCTTTGTTGTGAGCACGTGTTTCTTGGATGATTTCAGCAATGTGGGTAGCTCCTCCATCGACGAGGTCATCGCGGGCAACCATTGTGATTACAACATGTTTCAGGCCAAGTTCTTTTACAGAAAGAGCTATCCGTTTTGGTTCATCTGCCTCAGGACCTTTGGGGGTTTTAGAAAAATCGATGTCACAAAAGCCACAATTACGAGAGCACTCTTTTCCAAGAGCTAAGAAAGTAGCTGTCTTTTTGGAGTAGCACTCAAGCCTATTAGGGCACTTGGCTTCTTCGCATACTGTATTGAGCTGATACTTTTTCAGAAGATCGCCCGTCTTTGCAAGAGCGCCTCCTCGGGGGAGATTCCTGTGGAGCCAAGAGGGGAAGCGTCCTACGCCTTTCTCTTCTTCAGGGTTGTCTGGTAAAATGTTCAGCTTAGTTTTCATTATTTTCTTCTTGGCGGCATGTGAATGGGAGCGTCATTTGCAATCAGGGCGGCCTCTAGCCAAGCCTCTGCAACAGTTGGGTGTGCGTGGATCGTATCGGCAACACAGTCGACTGTAAGCTCGTTGTGGATGGCAAGAGCCATCTCTGCAATCAGTGTCGAGGCTTCATGTCCAACGACCTGCGCTCCTAAAATTTGTCCGGTACCTTTGTCGATGATTATTTCAGCAAACCCATCTGTATCGATCGTTGCGATCGATTTTCCAAGTGCTTGGAAAGGGAACTGTCCAATGGTTGCATTGTACCCTTCGCTTTTCGCTTCTTCAAGAGTCATTCCCACGGTGGCAATCTCCGGCTCTGTGAAGATCACAGCAGGGACTGCGTTGTAGTGCATGTGTACATCTTGTCCCAGAATATTCGACGCTGCGATGATTCCTTGATGGGAGGCTACGTGGGCTAATAAAAACTTGCCTGTAACATCTCCAATTGCATAGATACCAGGAACATTGGTCTCTAGCTTGTCGTTAACTAGAATTTCTCCTTTGCTCCCGAGTTTTACACCCGCTTTTTCTAGTCCTAAATGCTTTGAGCTTACTTTACGTCCCACAGCCACAAGGGCAAGATCTGCATATAAAGGCTCACGGTCTTTTAGCTTGATACTAACCCCTTCGCCTTCGTGTTCAATTCCCTCTACAAAGACATTTGTTTGGATGTCGATGCCTTGCTTTTTGAATGATCTTGTTAGAGCATCTCCAACGGATTTGCCTTGGAGAGCCAAGATGGAAGGGAGCGCTTCCAAAATGGTTACCTCTACACCAAATTCAGCGTAAAGAGAGGCGAACTCACATCCGATATATCCACCACCGATGATTGCTAATTTTTTTGGTAACTCCGTCAGTTCAAGAGTAGAGGTTGAGTTCAAAATTCGCATGTGATCGCAAGGGAATGCAGGGATGTCAAGAGGCTCTGACCCGGTCGCAATGATTGTGTTTTCTGCTTCTAAGATACAATTCTCTTCGCCTGCAATTTTAATTTCGGTTGGAGAAAGGAACTCTGCTTTTGCATTGAAGATCTGGATTTTATTGGCCTGTAGAAGACCGCCTAGGCTTTTGCGGATTTTTTCAACAACGCCATCTTTGCGAGTTTTCATTTTCAAGAAGTCAAAAGTAACAGGCCCTGTCGTGATGCCATACTCTTCCGCTTTTTTGATTTTGTGCATCACCTGTGCGTTGGCCAAAAGTGTTTTCGTTGGGATACATCCTACGTTGAGGCAAGTACCTCCCAGAAAACTCTTTTCTACAAGAGCTACAGACTTTCCATTCTGCGCGGCCTTAATTGCTGCAACATAGCCTCCCGGTCCAGCTCCAATAACAACAACATCAAATCTTTTCTTTTCCATGGATTACCTCATATCTTTCCAAATATACATGGGAGAGAAAAAATAGTGAAAGTTTTATCGGGGATATGCCAAGATGTGGGGTATGAAATCAGTAGAAAAAGAAAAAATATGCATCAGCTGTGAAGGGAGAATCTCCTTCGATGCGCAAGTATGTCCTTTCTGCGCATCTGATCAAAGTGGGAGCAAAATACAGAACTCGTTTCAAGCTCCGATTTTTCAAAACCAATCTCTAGAAGACAGTCTTTCATCCCTATTCACACCTCCCTATCAAGGCAAGCGCCCCCAGTTTGGAATACCCCAAAATCTATCTGAACCTGCCCCACAAGAGCCTAAGCAAATGTATGAAGAGCCTCCTCTCTATAAAGACGTAACAGAACATCCCCATGTAGATCCACTTCTCAGTGCAACCATTGAGGAAGAGGAAGAAACAGAAGAGAGTAGCCTGTGGCCCACTCTCTTACTAATCGCTGGTGCTAATATTTGCATCCTAGGTTTGATGCAGCTTTTTTTCTCAAGAGGTGGAGTCTTACGCCTTGAGTGGAATGCCAACTACTGGTTTTTCCATTGCTTGGTTGGCGCACCGCTTCTTTATTTCGGCTACAAGAAAGTTAAGGCGCTCTAGTAGAGGGGCTAGCGACTTTCTTAATCAGCGGAAAAAATACAAAAGTAGATTTATTCCGCCGGCTTTAGAATTCATATCTCCTTGTGGATAGAGGTAAAGTAGGTCACATTTTTTTGTTTCAGCTACAAAGTTAAGATGCTTTGAGAACTGCAATACTTTCACTGTCTAGATTTTCTAACTGATCTGCTCGCACTCCCTCTTTGTTCGTAATCGTTGGATCAATGCCTTTTTTAAGGAGCCACTCGATCACTTCAGTTCGGTTTTCTCTAGCTGCTCTGAATAGTAGTGTTTCTCCAGCTTCATCGGTGCCATTGATGTCTGCGCCAAGATCAAGGAATTTATTAGCGTGTGGTAAGATATATTTGGTCGTATCTGGTTTGCTACTCCATACTCTCTCAAGGCACTGGAACAAATCAGGTTTGGCCCCTTGCTCGATTAGATATGTAATTAGGTCATTATTTTCGCAGATAACAGCGCCCAATAGAGGGGAGTCCTTGCCGCTTGATCCATTGATATCAGCTCCGTGCTCTACCAATTTCTTAGCAATTTTAAGAGAGCCTCCATTATAGCATGCTTCATTGAGGGCTTTCCCATTCACTTTCGCTCCATATTCAAGTAGAAGATCGATAATGGCTTCTCGAGCTCTCACAGCACTCACGTTTGAGGTCCAGGTATTTGTCCTTGCATTGTAAGTACTATCTGTTAGCTTCATTGCGTTGTAAACGGCCTCCGCAAGGTGGTCTGGTACCACACTTATAGTGCTGGGGGAAGATAGCATTAGCTTGGGGTTTTCTGTGTTTTCGAGGATATATGTAGCCATTTCTATATTTCCATAAGTGATAGCTGCCGAGAAAACTTCTTTTTCGGTAAGCACTTGGTCTCTAATAAGGGTCTCAAGGATCTTTTTATTCGTGCGAGTTCTAGTCATCGATTCTGGTGGGTAACCACCGTTTCTATAGAGATAGCTAACAATTCTCTTGTGCCCATTTAGTGCTGCTAGATACATAGATTCGGATTCCTTACGCCCGTCTACTCGCTCATTTACATGTGCGCCATATCGGACAAGTAATTTAACTATTTCGAGATTCCCTCTCATGCAGGCGGATTCAAGGGGAGATCGGTATACGTTGCCGGGATTCGGGTTAGCTCCACTTTTAAGGACTCGTTCAACAAGTGCTGGGTTTTCAGATTCAACAGCTGTATATAGGAGAGTTTCTTGTTTCCATGAAGTATTTGGGTCGAGGCCTTCTTCTAGAAGGTAGTCGATCATTGCGTAATCGCCATCTTCGCAAGCAGATAGAATGCAGGCTGCATCTTCAATACCGATTTCAGAATATGGAAGCACTGCCTTCAGTGTTTCTAGATCTCGATGTTTGATTAAGTAACCTATAGTGGTCAAGTCGGTGATTGGTCTATTTGGTAATTGTATTGGTAGTCGCAGGTCTACGTTAGCTCCGAGATTAATGGCAAGTAGGGCTAGTTTAGGCATAGAATGTCGGCAAGCCACCACTAGCAGTAAGTCAAGGGGAGCCTGAGCTGTTAGGGTGAAAGCTAGTACACCGAGTGCAAGTTTTGTGATGGTGGTGATGGAGGGCGAAGCTAGTACACCGGATGTGAGCTTCGTGATGGTGGCATATTTGGTGCGTAAAGCTCCATCAGAATAGATGCTGTCATGGGGAGCTTGAAATGCGCTTTGTATTGGTTCTACAAAAACGCTGGTGCCTATTAAGTTCATTTTTCTAAATCCTTAGTTTTAGATTTAGTAATTATACTATTTTTTTAATTAAAAGTCAAGTAATTCCTTTTCTTGTAAGTCTTTGGTTTTGAGTTCTTTTTTTGTGGACTTATTGACATCTCCTTCTTTCTGGTGCTATGAGTAGGTTTATGGATGCTGAGGCAAAAAGAAGACTACTAGCAACAATTGGCATTGGTCTGGGTGTTTTCATTATTGCCCTTGATTGGACCATTGTAAATACAGCCCTTCCAGCGATACAAAGAGAGCTCTCAGCATCTTTAGGAGAATTACAATGGGTGATGAACCTCTTCGGCCTTTGCATGACCTCTCTACTCGTTATGATGGGGCGATTTGCTGACGCATATGGAAGAAAAAAAATCTTTCAGATTGGCGTTGTTGTTTTTGGTGTTGCATCCCTATTTGCAGGGCTTTCTCCGAGTCCAGTCTATTTGATTGTGTGGCGAGGTGTGCAGGGGTGTGCTGCAGCGATTTTACTTACAACCTCTCAAGCATTGATGTCACATGCTTATCCAAAAGAGCTCCGAGGTAAGGCTATCGGTATATGGGCTGCAATTGGGGGCGCTGGACTAGCATTGGGCGCCGCTCTTGGCGGGATCATTACAGGCTTTCTTCCTTGGGGCTATATTTTCTATCTCAATATCCCATTTGCGATTATGACATTTTGGATCGTAAAGAAGGCAGTTTTGGAGTCAAAACATCCTTCTGGACATACACAGATGGATTGGTTGGGCCTGATCATTCTTTTTCTTACTCTCGTTTGTTGGATCTTTGCTATCATTCAAGGGCCTGAAATTGGTTGGGGAAGCCCACTTATTGTAGGCCTGTTTGTGCTTGGAGGAATTTTCTTATCCTTCTTTATTTTTGTGGAAAAAAGAGCAGAGTTTCCCGTGATTGATTTTGCGCTCTTCAAAAATCATCGTTTCTTTGCTGGATCGATCGCAAATTTTTGCTGTCTTGGATTCAACTGGGGAAGTTTTTTTCTAGTGAGCATTTACTTGCAAAATTTAAAGAATTATCCCCCGCTTTCTGCTGGGTTGATTCTTCTTGCAATGACTGTGCCATTTGTTTTGGTCTCAACACTTATTGGGCATCACCACCATCGGATTCGACCAAAAACGTTTATCCTGACTGGCTTCCTTTTTTTAATGGTCTCTGCACTGATGCAAACCTCTTTTGGGGCTAACTCAAGTCTTACTACAATCCTTACAGCGCTCATATTTTTCGGAGCAGGCTGGGGGATTGCATTTGGTCCCGCATCAACAGCTGCTCTTGACTCTCTTCCAAGAGATCTAGCAGGTGTTGCATCGGGAGGGCTTACAACAGTACAGGAAATGGGGGGAACCCTTGGTTTGGCGATTACTGGAGCTCTCTTCCGTAATGTAGAAGCTAAGACGCTCCTTGGTCTTCTCGATCAGGTGAAGCTGAACACCTCAACAGTAAACCTTCATCTCTTAAGAAGTAAAATAGCAGATCCTGTAACGTTTCAAGAGAATGCGGATCGCTTAGGGCTCCATACGAAAGTCTACCCTCTTTTCCAAAAGGCATTTTCTGATGGTTTCCAAAGTGCGCTTTGGTTTCCTTTTGCACTTTCTCTATTGGGGTTCTTGGTTGTCTTGTTTGTGATGCCTAAGAAGGAAAAAATCGAAATTAAGCACTAGACAAGGCCTCAAACTCCTCTTTAGAAGCATCCAAAAGGTCTTGGTTAACGGGTGATTTCAAGTCATGCAAAGTAGCAAGGCTTACTCTTGATAAATGTTTGGTGAAAAGAAAGCCAACGGATCTGCTGTGAGAGGGCGATCAGTTGTTAATGCAGATAAGGGTGTTGATACCATGAACCAGACGATCCGTCTGTCGATGATCCCCGTGAGAGAGAGCCAGTGCGTTCGAAACGGACATTGACACGTACGCCGCCGGTTGAATGTTCTTCTTGCTGTCTGCGTGTTGTACCATTGAGAGTTTCTAGGAAAGAAGACCGGTTTAACGTCCAATTATTGGAGCGGTTTCTTTTGTTCCAGTCCCTTATGGTACGATTTATGTGTGGGAGAGCAGAATCGTTCGCTACTGTAGTACGGGATGAACGCTTATCAGAGGGGATTAATTCCACGTCAATAATTGCTCTGATTGGGGCTTTAGTCTTTTTCCAATGCAATGAACTACCAGATGCCCCTCCGTAAGGGGTGGCGTTTGTATGTGTATTGGCTGCTGACGAGGTGAAGATTTGATGGTTACATCGATGTATCGACTCTTGAGTAGTCGGATGTCTTGAATTACTGGATGTCCTTCCGTAAGGAGTGGTGCTTGTATTTGTATTGGCCGATGGGGTGAAGGTTTGACTATTACCTCGATTTATCGACTCTTGAACAGTCGAACGTCTTGAATTACTGGATGTCCTTCTATGAGGGGTGGTGCTTGTATTTGTATTGGTTGACGAGGTGGAGACTTGATGGTTATTTTGAGTTATTAACTCTCGACCAGCTGTTGAGGAGCTAGAAAAGGAAGCTTGGATCTGCTTGAGTGCATATGCTCCCACATACATACAAGCAAGGATACCATGAGTTTGCAGGCTGTGCGAGATTGGAGAAAAGTATTTTGTAGCTACTATGCTGGCAAGCAGTGCCAGCGCTGTTATTTTTAATGAAGGGGATGTCTCTCCAGCCATACGTCTTGGATTGTGGATAGTTACCAGTCGGCGTGCTAATAATGAGAGGGCACTGCATTCCTGATAGAGGCTGTATCCAGCAGTAAGCGCTGGAATGGTTTCAATGCTCTGGTTTGCGATGTGGGAAGCTTCGATAAGCAGTTGGGAAGCAAAGCCCGCAAAGAGGGCTTTTGGGGTTTCGACTGGGTTGCTGATTTTGCCGGCTGTAAAATAGACGATTGCTGATACCAATGGAGAGCTGCTCCTTCGAGCAAGCCCTGTTGCTACGAGGGCTCCTAAAGAAAAGCAGGAAGCGCTTTGGGTCAAAACTTGAATGTTTTTCTTGAGTGGACTGCTGTGATTGTTGATCGTAGAGGTAGCTATAAGTCGTGCTAGAGCAATCGATCCAATCGTGAGTACGAGATCCTCAGAGCGGCTAAAAAGATGAATTCCCAAACTAATGAGTGCTGTGTTTGCAAGGGATTCATCAAGCGGAGATGTAGCTGCTACAAGTGCGGGCGCCAAGATTCCTGTCATCGATTTTGTTGGTAGAAGTGCTCCAGTTGCAGCAACGAGAGCTCCTCGTACAGCCGCATGATTGATTCTATCTGAATAATTTTGGTAGAAGGATCCTAAATAATTAATAGCTGAAGACATTTCTTGTAGACTCCTTATTTTTTTTTGTTCAGAAAGCGTACATGAAATTGACTTTCTAGGGAATTAAAAAAGTAGTCTTTGAACTCTATCTGTCAAAGAAAAAGAAGAGAGTTTTACAAGTTCATTTTTTGCAGCCAGGAGCAGAGCCTGATTGATAGGGGCTTCGGGATCTTTTGATAGAGAGGTTTTTCGATCTGCGATAAATGCCTGATAGGCAGGCATAGGAATGAGTCTGTTTAGAGTGAGATATTCTCTTGTTATGGGAGAGGAGCTCTTATTTCTCAGCCACTTTTCAATATCTTCTTTATTGTAAATAGTTGTCCTGTTCGTCGGATCTAAAAGAGGGATTTCAGGAACCTCAAATGAAATTCCACAAGGGTGGTCTTCAATGAATTCGGTGGTTTCAAGAGCTTTCTCTACTTCCGAAAGAACGAGGTTGGTCGGTCCTGTTTTTTGAGTGAATAATCCTCTTACTTTCGATGTGGCATTTGAAAAGGAGGAGGTTATTCGAGCTAGCGCTGTTTGTTCTATTCGATTAGCTACTTGGCGATACACTGCAAGGGCTATCATTTGAACTGGTTTAGTGATCCAATTTACAAAACGAAACCCCTTATTAAATGCCCACTCAGCAAAATCCAGTATCTTGGCTAGGATGGGGATGGAGTTTGAAAGTCTGCGAAGAGGGGATCCCTTTAGCTCGGAGAAAGGGATAGGCGGCTCTACTTCATCTATCTCTTTTGGTAAGTCTGTAGAGGGTACCTCTTCACTTGGCTCCTCATGATAAATGGGGGGAGGCTGCATGGGAGGAAGTCCCCTAGGAGCGATTCCTTTTCTTGATACATCTAAAATTACCAAGAGGGCGATTGTCTGTGTGATGATGGAGAGTGTTGTCCAAGTGCTTTGTGGAGAGATGTTCAATTGGGTGAGTACGCGGTCTGCTAGAGAAAGGAGATTAGTATTAGATTGTATTATCTCCATCCCTAGTGTGCTGAAGTTGACTAGGGATAGAGCTTCTGTTTGAGGAGTGAATCCCACTTTAGATAGCTTATTCACTAGAAAAGGGAATATAAGCGATCCAGAAACGCTAGCTATGTAGGTTCGGGGAAAGAGGCCTGCTTTAGATGCAAGTCCGACCACTGTTCCCACCGCTCCGAGCTGGCAGTATATCTTTGCAGTAGCACCTCGATGTAGAGATCCAGGGTTTAAATACTCGATGGTGTAGGCAGAGAGGCTTGTTATGGAGGCCCCTATCAAAGAGTCGGTCAAAAGATATCCCATTGCAGCAGCTGCTACTTTGAGATCAACAGATGAAGATTTTTTAAGAGCCGAAAGGCCTGCTGCTGCTGCACAGCTAAGAGAGTCTGTTACAAGGTATGCAGTTGAAGCATTTATAACTGCAGATTGAGCGGTCTGCAATATCATCTAAAAAATACGCTGGTTAGTTTTTGGTAGAGCGTTCCAAAGAAGGATAAAACCTTGCCGATAAGCGGTGCTCCTTGAAGAAGAGTCCAGAATTTCCGAAGAGGGGTGTTTTTCAGAGGGGGAGTATAGCTCGGTTTGGTAGGAGACGGTGAAGGGATGCTCTCCTCTGCTTCTGTTGCCCCAGACTCCATAAATTCAGTAGGAGCTACTCCAAGCTCAGTTTCAGCAGCTCGCTGGAGCTCTTCAGTGGCCTCCCCCCTCTTGCTGGCTTGGATGAGCGCTTTAAGAGCTGGGAGGGCGATGAGTTGATTACTTCTTAAGCTTGCTCTTGTTACCGGGGATTTCGCAGGATTCCAGCTACTTCCTTGATCAAGCCAATGGTTAATATCCTCTCGATTATAAACAATCACTCCTGTGTCAGAGGGGGCGGTAGGGTCTTTTACTGGATCATCGGGGACGTCTTTTGTAATCGCACACAGATAATTTTTAAGAAAAGGATCGTTTGATAAATCTACTGGTCCCGTTTCTGGAGTGGTCTGTGGGACTGTCGTTGCTGTTTCTACTGGTGCTGGCTCGGGTTGAGGAGTAGGGTCGCCCTCTATTCCGAGTGATGCGAGCGCAGCTGTCTGCTCAGCAAGTGCACGCTGTCTCTCCTCTTCAGAAAGTGGTATAGCACTTTCGCCTCGACCAGCTGCAAAATTTAGAGCGTCTAAGGCTTCTTGATCATTAGGTACACTTATCGTAGGGGCAGGATGCGCTAGAGAAGAGGGAGGAGCTCCTGTAATCGTGTGGAGTATGGCAGCTAGCTGCCTTAATGTGGGTTGTCGCTCCGGGTCCCATGCTTCATTAGCAAGTCTGTCTACAGTATCAGCTGCAGTAGTGGAAGGATTTGGCACGTCTTGAGGATGGGTATTAATAAGAAGGTTGGTCATCATCTCGTTGTGTATTCCAACGAGTCCACCAAGCGATGCTGTGAGCGTGAGGGCTCCCCAAATATAAGGAGAGGAGAAAACAGACCGTGCCACTGAGCTGCAAGCATTAGCTGTAGACTCTATTACCATGTAGGAGAGAGCCCCAGCGAAACTGGCTTTGCCAAGTTCAATTGCAGTAGGGGAGAGAAAGGAGACCTTATGTGCGGCTAGGGTTATGCCTAGAGAGGTTAAGGGAGCTAGGCTTGTTGGTAGTCCTGATCCACTTGTAAGCATGGATGCTGTACTTCCAATCAAAGTAAAGGACATGGAGGCGATTCCTACGATTTTTCGATCAATGGGACGCTCTGTTGTTAGAGTATAAAAGCCTGCCAGAGCTCCCCCTGCCAAAGAGTCGGTGAGCAGGAAGCCTCCAAGCATGCTTGCTAGGACGCTTTCAGATCTTTCTTCGAATTTTTGTACAGTGCAGTTGCTGTACGCTCTTTCAGCATGTGTCTGGATTGTATGAAGATCAATACCCTCAATAAAGTCTTTGGCATTCTGTAGAAGAGAAGCAATATTTAGGTTGCTGAGCTGTATCATAGGCGGAAATTATCCCTGCTTCGGGGGATAAAATCAAGCCTTGTTCAGGTGAGCTGTGATGAAACGTCTGTGACCTAGGATCAGATAGAGTGAGGCTAGTACGCAGAGGCCTCCCCCAAAGAGAAGGGGAGTGGTTGGTCCATAGGAGGAGCAGAGCATCGCGCCAAGGGCTGGGGCAAAGAGTCCTCTAATCCCAACGGTGAACAGGTTGACGGAGCTAAAGGAAGAACTATCATCTTTATGGGAGAAGGTCGGTCCTGATAGGTGCCAAGAGAGCTCGCTTCCAGCCTGCATAATGCCGTAGACTATGTATGCTGCGAAGACTAGGTTGACCTCGAATTTAGCAAGGAGGAAGATCACAGGGAATACAGCTGCTAAAACGGTTACAAGTCCGCTGAGGCGGAAGATGTTCAATCGTTCCATCCAAGCAGCCCATATGCGGCTTGTTAGAGCAAATCCAATTCCTTTACACGTTGCGACTGCAATAGCAATCTTGGTGTATGTAAGGTTGAGTTCTGCTACGCAGAAACGAGGGATTGCAGACTGCATAGCCATAAGGCCTGCGCCTCCAATCATAAACCCAATTTGAAAGTGTGTAAAATCGGGGCGTCTTCGCAGTAAGTCAAATCCAATTTTCCAAGGTCGAAGGAAAAGGGCTCCAAGATCGAGGGGGGCTGGTTTTTCCGTTTGTGCTGTTTGTGAAGATTTTAGGCTAGGGATACGTACGAGAAATAGCACTCCAGCGAGGCTCAATAAAGAGGTGACGGGGAAGAGGATACGCCATACACCAGGGTCAATGTCCATCCATCTTCCGAAGAAGATAGGGAGGACCGCTCCTCCTGTGTAGGAGAGGATGGATCCATAAGAGAAGGTCTTTTGCTGTTTTTTTCTAGGGAGGTCTCTTTTTAGAACTTCCATCCAGGCTGGGATAATACCGCGCTTCATCATGAGGAAGAGGGCTCCAGCGCCGATAATGAACCAAGGACTATCTACCCAGGGGAGGAAGAAGAAGGGGGCGTGGCTGATGATACTTCCGATGATGATATTAGAGCGAAGACGGTCGGGTCTTTTGTGTACAAGAGCGCTCCAGTATGGAGCAAAAAGAGAGAGAGCCGGACGGAGGGCGATCAGTGCTGCGATTTGAAAATCACTAGCGTTGAGGTCTTTTTTGAGGATGAACATCAACATGGTGTAGATCCCCCAAAAAGGGATCTTCAAGAAGCTGTTCCAGATAAATGCTTGTGCTGTTTTTCTTCCGCTAGGGTCCATCTAAGTCCAACATCGATAAGTCGATCATGGGAGAAGATTTTCTTCTCTCTGTCTGGGGCTTCTTCGCTACCTTCTTACGGGGAAGGTCTATCGTTTGCGTTTCAGGCTCCTGTTCGGGCATGATCATTTCAAATTTGAATAAAGCATGCGCGATTTCGACTTTAATGTCACGACTTAAACTATCAAACAGGGCGAATGCCTCATGTTTGAACTCGAGTAAAGGGTCTTTTTGTCCGATGGAGCGGACTCCCACTTCTGTACGCAAATGATCGATGTGTAGGAGGTGTTCTTGCCAACGGCTATCGATATTGCGTACGAGCATGTTACGGATGACTTCTCCGATGACAGATGTAGCATTGATTGCTTCTTTTGCATCGGGGTTCATCTCTTTGTGCATCGATTCGATCATCCGTTTTTGATGATCCATTTTTTTCTTGAAAGCTTCTAATACTTTTTCTACTGCAAGGGTTTCAATTTCTTCTATGGCGAGGTGTTCATTGTCAAATTCTTTCTCATCAAAAGTGACTGGGAAGTGAGTAGTAAGCCATTCCCTGTATCCTGCAGGGTTCCAGCCATCGTCTGCTGAACGGCTGACAAAGAACTCGCTAGACATTTCCAAACATACGTGTTCGAGGATCTCTTCTGCTAGAGGAGAGGGGTCTCCATTTCTGAGGACGTCATTACGGAAAGCGTAGATTTCTTCACGCTGCTTATTCATCACGTCGTCATACTCGAGGGTATGTTTGCGCATGGTATAGTTGCGTTGCTCGATCCTCTTTTGTGCTGTCTCAATGGATTTATTTATGACAGAAGCAGAGATTGGCTCTCCCTCTGGAGGGCGGAATTTTTGTAGGAAGAGGGTAATGCGCGGCGAGGCAAAGAGGCGCATTAAGGTGTCTTCAAAAGAGATATAGAACTTAGATGTTCCAGGGTCTCCTTGGCGAGCTCCACGGCCTCGCAGCTGTCGATCGACTCGACGAGATTGGTGCCGTGTTGTGCTGATCACATGGAGGCCACCTTTCTCTGCAACCCCTTCTTTTAATTTAATGTCAGTACCACGTCCAGCCATGTTTGTTGCGACGGTGATGGCTCCCTCTTGTCCAGCTTCTGCAATGATCTGCGCTTCTTGTTCATGATTTTTGGCATTGAGGACGGTGTGTGGGAGTTTGTTTTGGCGTAAGATACGAGCTAGTTTTTCAGCGATATCCACAGACTCGGTTCCTACGAGGATAGGGCGCCCTTCTGCGTGTACTTTTTTGATTTCGTTGATGATTGCATTATATTTTTCCCTCTCGGTCATGTAGATTTCATCATCTGCATCAGAGCGAATACAGCGCTTGTTTGTAGGGATAGCAATTACTTCGAGTTTGTAGATCTCTTTGAACTCGTTGGCTTCGGTCATTGCTGTTCCGGTCATGCCGGCTAGCTTTTTATACTGACGGAAGTAGTTCTGCAGAGTAATTGTAGCGTATGTTTGGGTCTCTCCTTGGATTTTGACACTCTCTTTAGCTTCAATGGCTTGATGTAGGCCATCGGAGAAGCGTCTACCTGGCTGAGGCCGACCGGTGTTCTCATCGATGATGACGACCTTGCCTTCATCAATAATATAGTCGACATCCTTTTCCATTAGAAGATGGGCACGGAGCATCTGACGCAAGTTGTGTGAGCGCTCTTTCCGGTTAGAGTCTTCTTCACGGATGTTGACTTTCTTTTGAAGTCT
Source organism: Chlamydiota bacterium (assembly GCA_021772375.1). Taxonomy (GTDB): domain Bacteria; phylum Chlamydiota; class Chlamydiia; order Chlamydiales; family Rhabdochlamydiaceae; genus Sacchariniichlamydia. Next base: position 62,634 of record JAJFME010000003.1, read on the forward strand.
TTCTTGTTCGTCCATGTCGGTCATTGCATCGATTTCAGCATATTCATGACCAAGGTCGAGCATAGTGAAGTCGCTCTCAGATGTTCCTTCTTGAGAATCGAGCCAGTAGTGAATTCCTTTATCTGTGAGTTCGTACTCACTCGCTTTTTCATCTACGATGAGATAGAGCTCTGCTAAGGCGTCCAGGCGCTCTTGTTTGTTTGCATCACCGTGGAAGTAGACGTCAAGCTTATCAAGTTCAGAACGCAAGTCAGGATTTTCTTTTGCGCGCTTAAGGATTTTGTTTTGAGGATTCCCTTTGCTGACAAGCCAGAGCTTACGCATGGCATCAGCAACTTTTTTTGCGTCTTCTTTTTTTAGTTTTGGCCTATCTTCGCTCTCTTCAAATCGTCCAAATAGTCCAAGGGTTCTTTTGGCGCTGGTTGCCAATTTATTACACAAGTCGCGTTGCTCTTTGACAACAGCACAAACGGGTTGATGAAGGACGTCGTACATCTGTTTAGAATCGTTTGTAGGGCCTGAGATGATGAGGGGAGTACGCGCTTCATCGATTAGAATAGAGTCTACTTCATCCACAATAGCAAAGAAGTGGCCGCGTTGACATTGCTCTTGGGCACTCTGAGCCATGGAGTTGTCACGTAAGTAGTCAAAACCAAATTCAGAAGCTGTTCCATAAACGATGTCAGCTTCATAAACGCTTTTACGCTCATTCGGGTGGGTTTCATTGGTGAGAGCTTCAGTACGAAGGCCTAGCCATCGGAAAATCGCTCCGATCCATTCGCAGTCTCTTTTTGCAAGGTAGTCGTTCACAGTAACGAGGTGAACAGGTTCCCCTGAAAGGGCGTTCAAATATAGAGGGAAAGCTGCGGTGAGAGTTTTTCCTTCCCCTGTTTGCATCTCAGCGATCGATCCTTTGTGCATGCAGATTCCGCCAAGTAGCTGCACGTCGTATGGAACCATATCCCATTTTTGATCATATCCAGAGACATGCACTTCGGTACCAACAAGGCGTCTACAGGCGTTCTTGACAACAGCGTAGGCTTCAACGAGCAGGCTATCAAGGGTAGCACCTTCTTTTAAGCGCTTACGAAATTCTTCCGTTTTAGCTCTAATTTCGGTATCGGAAAGAGCTTGTAGTTCTTTCTCAGCTGCAACGATTTTGCGAACAATTCTTCCGTATTTACCGAGCAGGCGACCCTGGGCGGTTCCAAATATTTTTTTAAAAATGCCGAACATGTTATTTACAGGAGGTTAGGGGGTAATCTTATATACAATTGTACCGGATGTTTGAGAAAAACGCAAAAATCCAAACTTTTTTTCTTAGCTGTTTTGGCTCCTTTCGCATTATATGCAGAGTCACAAATTCCGCAAAAGAATTTGCAAGAAAAAATTGATGCGGAACCCCATGAAAATGAGGTTATTGCTACTGAGAGGAGGCTAAAAGGGGAAAATTTAGAATAAAACTTTTCTTGAAGAGGTAAATCAGACTAAGAAAAATTTTATTGCCTCTTTCGATTTTTTAAAAAGAGTGGCATGATCCTTCCAAAGATAAATATATGACAGATATTCACCTTATTGACCGAGAGAGTAAGAAAAAAATTGTTGAAAAAGTTCCTTGTCAAGGGGCTTTAGAATTTCTTTATAGCAAAAACCCCTTTGCTTGGTTTGTGCGTACCCCACTTTGTAGACTTTCACTTTTCTCTAAACTGTTTGGTTATTTGCAAAAGAGACACAAAAGCCGTAAAAACATTCTTCCCTTTATTGAAAAGTACCATATGGACGCTTCTGAGTTTCTCGATCCGGTCGAGTGCTTTGCCTCTTTCAATGATTTTTTCATCCGCAAACTAAAATCAGAGGCCCGTCCCTTTTCTCAAACCAATGCTATCCTTCCTGCAGATGGACGCTATCTTGCTTTCCAAGACATTTCTAAAGAAGATGGATTCCTAATCAAGGGGAAGAAGTTTTCATTAGAGACTCTATTAGGGGATGTGGAGATTGCCAGGAAGTATGCACAGGGGAGTATGGTCCTCATCCGTTTGGCACCAGTTGATTATCACAGGTTTCATTTCCCCTGCGACTGTACACCTTCAAGCGCTCAGTTGATCAATGGTCCACTCTTTTCTGTTAACCCAATCGCTCTCAAAACCAATATCGATATCTTAGCTGACAACAAGCGGATGATCACAAATCTTGAAACGACACATTTTGGCACAGTCCCTTTCATTGAAGTAGGAGCTACCAATGTCGGCTCGATTATCCAAACCTATGAACCTAATAAGTTTTATAAAAAAGGAGAAGAGAAGGGGTACTTTTCTTTTGGAGGGTCTAGCGCCATTCTTCTTTTTGAGCCGGGCAAGATTAAGATCGATCAAGATCTAATAGAGAATACCCAGAAGGGGTTCGAGACTTTGGGTCGTTTGGGCCAGTCTCTTGGGTTTTAAAGCATTGAACAAATCGGACAGTCATCTTTTTTGTGACCACGCGCTTGGCAGTATTCGCGTGCGAAATAAATAATTTGTAGATGGAGCTTGGTCCAGGATTGCTCTTTGAATACTGCCTTCAGATCTTTTTCTGTTTGAATGACGCTTTTACCACTTGATAGCCCCCATCGTTTCGCATTGCGGTGGATATGCGTATCTACTGGAAAGGCAGGAACATGAAATGCTTGTGCCATCACAACAGAGGCCGTTTTATGTCCAACCCCTGGCAGTGCTTCAAGTTCTTTGAGTGTTTTAGGAACGCGACCTGCATGGTTTTCTAGTAGCTGCTTAGAGAGATTACGAATTGCTTTGGCTTTATTGTTAGAAAGGCCGCAGGGACGGATGATCTTTTCAATTTCTGCAATAGAGAGCTTGCTCATGGCAAGTGGTGTTTTCGCTTTAGCAAAAAGAAGGGGAGTGATCTGATTGACTCTAGCATCAGTGCATTGTGCAGAGAGGAGAACTGCGATAAGAAGAGTGTAGGGGCTAGTATGTTTTAAGGGGATCTTCGGATCGGGGTAAAGCTGATTCAATTTCTTTTGAATCAGCTTTGCTCTCTCTTGTTTAGAAGACCCACTCAAGTCGTACCTCAGCTTGGTTGATGCGGACATCGCTGTTGAAAAGCCCTTTATAACCAACTAGGAATGAGAACCCACATTCGTTTGTGACCTTAACACCAACTTCTGGTGATCCAAGGTGTACAGCAGAGTCGTAAGATTTTACATCCATCACACAGTCTCTTCCTCTAAAGCTAGCCTTTTGTTTTGAATCATGTAAAGGGAACTCTCCCACCCAGCTAGCGCCAAGATATGGTGCATAGC
>JAJFME010000021.1 GCA_021772375.1 Chlamydiota bacterium
CACCTCCAACCTTGATAACTCCTTGTGACTCATAGTGATAACCCTTTCCATTTTTTGTAGCTCCCCTTGGTAAAAATCTTTCTTTACCACAGGGGACATTTCTAATTGTCGGAAAGGGGACACTTCTATTTGACGCCTACACACCTCACAAAACCATTTAATTTTATTTAAAACTGTGCTATAATTAGCCGTTATGAACGGCATTGGAATAAACTTTTTAATAAAAGACACTTATAGCGAACTAGAAGAACAGATTACTGTTTTTGGAAACACTCGGGAAGTCCCCTCAAAACTGCAGGAATGTAACAGGCTTATCGAGTGTGCAAAAACTGCAGAAAAGGTAGCAGATAGTGCTTTAGCTATGGAGAGCTCCCTCTTGACGCTCGAAAACCAGTCAAAAGACATGATCACAGAGCTCAAAGAAAAAATTCTCTCTGCCCTCTCTTCTTCCTACGAGTTTCTCTGTGACAAAGCTGAAGAGGGGTGTCAAAAAACTACAGATCCTTCGACCCAATTGAGGCTTCTTCAAGTAAAAAGTAAAAATGCAATAGAACTCGCACAAGTATCCTATAAGCAACTGGATATAGGGAAAGCGCGTACATGGCTACAAATTGCCATCACCACAAACGAAAGGGCCGCTCAAATTCAAGACTCCCCAGAACTACGTCTTGAAAGCATTAAAGCCATTAATACCTATGCTTCTTCTTTCTTCTGGAATCAGCAATACAAATATGCTGCTAAGATTGCAAAAACCGGACTAGATCTATTTGATCGATCTCTCATGCTGAAAAACACAGACCTTTTCTCCGAGGTATATGTTACCTATTTTCTGTCTATGAAGAGAGATTCAAATTATCGCGGACCTCAAAGTGTAGACCAGTTTTTTCTATCTGAGATTTATAAAATAAATCCAACACTTGCTAGCGAAGTGCAGGCGTTGGACTCTGGTACTAATATCTCATAACTCATATACTTCCTCCCCTCATCTCGGAGGAGGCATTGAGCATAAAAAGAATCATTATTTTAGGTACAACTGGCTCTGGGAAAACAACTCTTGCCAAAAAACTTTCTCAAGCACTTAATATCCCCCATATAGAACTCGACGCTATCCACTGGCAACCTAATTGGGAAGAGACAGAACCTCTTATATTCCGTTCACAACTTATGCAAAGCCTTGAACAAGCAAGCTGGATTATCGATGGAAACTATACAACGACTGCAAAAGAGCTCATCTGGCCAAAGGCCGATCTCATTATTTGGCTCGACTATCCCTTGCCTGTGGTTCTCTACCGCCTTTTGAAAAGAACAGTGCACAATTGTCGTACACAAAAAGAGCTTTGGCCAGGTTGCAAAGAAAGCATTAAACTTCAATTTATGTCTAAGCGCTCCATCTTTCTCTGGGCGTTTAAATCTTACGGAAGTAGGAAGAGGCGTTACCCAGCACTTTTTGCTCAACTTCCTCAACTGCAAATTCTCCGCATGCGCTCACCTAAACAACTACAAAAAAGCCTTTCAAAAATCACCTCAGACTAATATAACCAAGATTCCTATGAAAATTGCAATCGTTGGCGCCACAGGAGCTGTTGGGAAAGAGCTCCAGTCTTTACTGAGCGAATATGAGGGTGAGCTTATCCTTATGGACTCAAAGTCTACCATCTCATTTGAAGGGGTAGATCTCGCTTTTTTCTGTGTTTCAAGCGAGCTTGCAAAGAAGTGGATCCCAATAGCAAGAGATACTGGCACACTCTGTATCGATTCGAGCACTGCGTTTCGCTCTGATCCAGAGGTTCCTCTTGTCATCCCAGAGATCAATGCCCACGCCTTAAAAAAACACAATGGAGTGATCGCTTCTCCCAATTGTACCACAACCATCATGTTGATGCCTTTGGCTCCCTTGCACAAAGAGTTTCAGATCAAACGAATTGTAGCTTCTACCTATCAAGCAGTAAGTGGTGCTGGGGCAAAAGCTGTGACTGAATTAAAAGAACAGTCTCAGGCCATTCTAGAAGGAGAAGAAACTGATCCAAAGGTTTTCCCCTACGTTTGCGCCTTCAATGTATTCCCCCATGAATCTGACATGCTCGATTCTGGATATGTAGCAGAAGAACAAAAAATGCATGAGGAATCACAAAAGATTCTAGAAGATAGCAATATAGCAGTCACAGCCACCTGTGTTCGTGTCCCTGTATTTCGAGTGCATGCAGTCTCTATCAATGTGGAGTTTATGAAACCGATCACAAAAGATGCAGCCCTCTCTCTAATTGCAAGTATGCCTGGTGTCACCCTCAAAAAAAATACTGTTTCAATAGATGGAGCCTCTCAACATTCAATACTCTGCGATAGGGTGCGTGTAGACCATTCGCAAGCCAACACTCTTGAAATGTGGGTTGTCGGTGACCAGCTCCTAAAAGGGGCTGCCCTCAATATGTTTCAAATCGCAAAAACTCTCGGCTGTTTAAAGGAAACAGCTTCTAAAGGAGTCCATGTTTAAATTTTCTGAGCATACCCAAAAATGGTGGATCCTGGTCGCTATGACCACTTGTATTTCGATGACGTTCATCGATAGCACGGTCTTACCTGTGGCGTTGCCTACCATCCAGAAAACCCTTAATATCTCAGAAGCCGGCCTTCAGTGGATTGTAAATGCATACATGCTTGCTTTAACTGTTTTTGTTCTAGCTGGAGGGCGGCTGGGAGATCGATTTGGGCATAGAAAAGGTTTCTGCTGGGGTCTTCTTCTTTTTTCTGTGGGATCGGTCCTTTGTGGTTTCAGCTATTCTACATGGTGGTTCATCGTTGCTCGAATCATTCAAGGGATGGGAGGATCCCTATTGATCCCTGCCTCTGCAGCGATCATCTTTGCAGCTTTTCCTGTTAGCCAAAGAGGAAAAGCTATGGGAATCTATGTCGGCGTTGGCTCAGTTTTCCTCACAATCGCTCCATTCATCGGAGGAGTCCTCACTCAGTATTTGAGTTGGCGGTTCATTTTTTGGATCAATATCCCTATCGCTCTAATCGGCCTGCTCCTTACCCTTATTTCCGTCCCTGAGACCAAGGGGGAGTACCGGCCGTTCGACACGTTTGGGTTCATATTTTCAACTATTGGCTTTGCTGCGATCATTACAGCCTTAATGCAAGGAGATGACTGGGGATGGAGCTCAACTACTATACTCGGACTACTAGCTTGTAGTGTGGTCCTTCTTACCTTCTTGCTTACTTTTGATCGGAAAATTGAGCATCCTTATATCGACACAGTGCTGTTTAAAAATCGAAATTTCACTGGCTCAATACTCGCAATTTTTTGCACTGGGTTCCTCTTGATGTTGACTATTTTCTGGACTCTTTACTTCCAGATTGCACTGGACTATACACCAGCACGAGCAGGTGTTTTAAATCTCATTGCAAACTCTACTATTATTATTTCAGCTCCTCTAGCTGGTCACTTGCTCGATAAATTTGGACCACGCGTTCCAATCACAGCGGGTTTTCTTATTGTCATAGGCTCTCTATTTTGGTTTTTGCAAAATCTAGAAAATCGAAGCATGGCTATCATCCTTTCTACAATGGTTCCCTTCGGTTTCGCTATCCCCCTAATTACGACCCCCAGCATGACAACGGCATTAGCAGAGGTGATTCCTGAAAAACGGGGAATCGCTTCTGCAACAGCGACCATGCTACGACAACTTGCAGCAACATTTGGACTTGCCTTTATGAGCTCTGCTTTTCTAACAACACAAAATCTAAAATTTTCCCACGCCCTCAAACAAAATGTAATGACAGAATCTCTCAACCCAAAGCAATTTCAGGGGCTTCTCTCTGATAATCCTCAAGCACTTTCCTCCATTGCCAAGCTCCCTGAGCAAGCACAAAAATTTGTACAAGAAAACAGACTTGATTCTTACATCTTCGGATTCTGGGAAATCAATGTAATTGGACTGGTAACAGCAGTAGCTGGTCTTGTCTTAGCACTATGGCTCATCAAAAGAAAACGAACGGAAGGGATTCAACTTTGAAAGAAAAAAATCGTAAGTGGTGGATTTTAGCTGCCATGACAAGTTGTGTATCGATGATCTTCATCGACATCAGCGTTCTTCCTGTCTCCCTGCCTACGATTCAGCGTTCTTTAGATATTTCCGAGCTAGGCCTCCAGTGGATCGTTAATGCCTATACATTAGCCCTTACGATCTTCGTCTTAGCTGGGGGTAGAATTGGAATGCGGTATGGATCAAGAAAAGTGTTTTGTTGGGGGCTTTTATTTTTCTCTGTTGGCTCTGCCCTTTGCGGCCTCAGTTATTTCGAATGGTGGTTCATTGGATCTCGCTTTATTCAAGGAATCGGAGGAGCACTTCTTCTCCCGAACGCCATTATGATTATTTTTTCTGCTTTCTCTAGAAGCCAAAGAGGAAAAGCAATGGGGCTCTACGTTAGTATAGGAGCTGTGTTTCTTTCTGTCGGCCCTCTTATAGGTGGACTCTTTTCTCAGTATTTAAGCTGGCGCTTTGTATTTTGGATTAACCTCCCTATCGCAGTCACAGGTCTTTGTCTCACCCTTTTTTCGGTTCCTAAAACGAAAGGGGAACGAGTCTCCTTTGATTTTCTTGGTTTCTTCACCTCCAGCATCGGAATCAGCTGCCTTATCGTTCCCATCATGCAAGTGAAAAGATGGGGGTGGACCTCTCCTTGGACTCTTGGACTCCTTCTTGTTGGAGCTCTTCTACTCACAGCCCTTCTTCTCTTTGACCGGAAAGTAGATGACCCCTACATCGACTTCTCATTTTTTAGAAATAAAACCTTCGTCGGCGCTGTTGCAGGAATCTTCTGCACACAGTTTCTTCTAATGGTCACTGTGTTTTGGGCGATCTATTTCCAAAATATATTTGGTTATAGCCCTGCCCAGGCAGGAACCTTAAGCCTTCTTTCTAATGCCCCTGTGATCATCGCAGCGCCACTTGGGGGCCACATTCTTGATAAAAAAGGTCCGAAAATTCCAATCACCATTGGGTTTATTCTTTTGAGCATCTCCCTTTTTTGGTTCCTGCAAAATGTAAGAAATCCCAGTGTAGGAATGATTCTTTCAGCAATCGTTCCATTCGGGTGTGGGATCCCCCTTATCTTCAGTACTAGTTTCACCACAGCAATGAGTGAGGTCTCTCAGAAAAAACGAGGGATTGCTACAGGCCTAGTAACGGCCACACGCCAATTTTCAGGAACACTCGGCCTTGCGATTATGGGTTCTTTATTTTTGTCTGTACAAAATACGACAGCTGCAAAAAGCTTAGCAGGAAACCCTGCAACAGCATCTGCTAATCCAAAACAATTTCAAGGATTACTCTCAAATACCCCGGAATCTATTAAGGCGCTCGAGCAGCTTCCAGAAAAAGTCCAATTCCTTATCAAGCAAAGCTTTGTTGATTCTTACGTCCAGGGATTTACAGCGATTAACACACTGGCCCTTGTCTTTGCTTTAATAGGACTTAGCCTAGCTCTTTGGCTCATCAAAAAGAAAACGCAGCCGGACATTGAAATGTAAGAGCTTCTTTTGTCGTCGGATGCTCCAAAATAAGCGTTTGGTGATGCAGGGCAATTTGAGAATGTTTTTCTCTACTTCCATATTTTGCATCCCCTACAACCGGATGTCCAATTGCAGCGAATTGCGCACGAATCTGGTGATAACGCCCCGTCTCTAGCTCTATCTTCACAAGAGAATGCTTCTCAGATTTTTTCAGACGACGATAATGAAGAATTGCCCTCTTTCCTTTTGGTGAGACAAAAGCCTGAAAATCGCCATGTACAAGATCATGTTCAAGAGTCCCTTCCTTCTCGACCACTCCTTCGACCTTGGCTATGTACGTTTTTCGAATCCGCTTTTCTCGCATTGCAGCGTTCAGTCGGGAAAGAGCCTTACTTGTTCTAGCAAAGACTACGATTCCACCAACTGGCTTATCGAGCCTATGAATCGGCTCCAAAAAAACATTGCCGGGCTTTGAAAAGGACTCCTTCACCCAAGCTCTTGCTTCCTCGTGGAAGTCTGGCTGAGTGGCTACGCCTGCAGGCTTATTCAAAACAAGAAGATGGTTATCGCAATAGATCGGATCCAAGAGGATACCCCGCCTTTCGTTGTCGAAGAACCTCATACAGAAGAAGAGTAGTTGCAGTTGCTACATTGAGAGAATCGGCACTCCCTCGCATCGGGATAGAGACCTTAGTATCTGATGCTTTAAGCCACATCTCGGAAAGACCTAACTGCTCTGTGCCTACAATAATAGCAACGGGCCCATGCAAATCAGCATCGGTAAAATCTTCTTCTGCAGCAGGAGAAGTAGCCACCGTCTGAATATTATGGCTCTGCAGCCAAGAAAAAACCTCACTCCCGCCCGCTTCTACAACAGGGAGAGTGAAAAGAGTTCCAACACTTGCTCTCACTACATTTGGATTATAGATGTCTGTACACCTGTCACAAACAATCACTCCATCAGCGCCCACTCCATCTGCAGAACGCATAATAGACCCAAGGTTCCCTGGCTTTTCAATCCCCTCTGCTATAACCAGGAGAGGATTCTCTCCCATTTGGGCCCCTAGCGTTCCTAAGGACATCCCCATTTGAACCCCTATTCCAAGGAGTCCGTCAGGACGGTCTCTGTAGGAGAGTTTTGTGAACACTGCCTTCGTACACTCGATCTCAAGGGCTCCCATTGATTCGATCGTGTCGATCAGTTCTTCTTCATTCTCTCCCAAAAATAGATTGGGACAAATAAAGAGCTTTTGTATGGAAATGCCCCCCTCAACAGCTCGCTTTAGTTCACGGTAGCCTTCTATCAGAAAAAGTCCAGAATCATCGCGCTGACGCCGATTTTGCAACTTAACAGCTTCCTTAACTTGTGTGTTCTGCATGCTCGTAATTCTTAACATGGCGTCCACCTCGCATAAGTCCCCGTTGGGATATCTCGACCTTTCTCAGACTTCAGTAAAAGCTCCCCCGTATCAATATCTCCCGTAAACACATCTTCCATCAGGTATTGCATTACAGTCGGTGTCATCCCATTTGTGTGATTCGAGCAAGCAACAAAAAGGGGCTTATCACTTAAAAGCTGTTTACACAATTTCAAAAGTGGAATGATGTCCCGCTCGATTTTGAATACTTCTCCTTTAGCTCCCCTTCCAAAACTTGGAGGATCAAGAAGTATTCCATCATAACGTCTTCCTCTGCGGAGCTCTCTTTGGAGGAACCTCATTGCATCATCTACAATCCAGCGGATAGGACGATCTTCTAGTCCATTGAGTGCTGCATTCTCTCTAGCCCACTTCACCATCCCCTGCGACGCATCCAGATGACATACTTCAGCTCCAGCTCTAGCAAAAGCAAGAGTAGCTCCACCCGAGTAGGCAAAAAGATTTAAAATGGAGGAACCTTTTTTCACAAGCCTCTCAGCCCACCCCCATAAAACCTCATGTTCTGGGAAAATTCCCAAATGCCCAAAGTCGGTAGGCGCAAGCTTGAACTTAATCCCATCATGCTCAATCACCCAAGAGTTGGGCAATCTCCCATCCCAGCCCCCTTCATCATCTCTAGAAAAAGAGACATCCGCCTCCTTCCAATTAGAAAGTAGGGGTTTCCAAAGAGCCTGACTGCAAGGACGAACGATCGAGTATTTCCCAAAGCGTTCAAATTTTTTTTGATTTCCTGAATCTAATAAGACATATTGCATCCGGCCATTATAGACATCCCTGATATTTTGAATCAAACGACTATTCAAAAAAACCCAATTTCATATAAAATATCATAATGATTACGCAAAATAGTAAACTATCTCCTAATTGGATCGACATGAATACAATGAAAACGATCCAATGTACAATTGCAAATATCTACCTAGAGCGCGTAGACCCTTACACCCTATGTCAAAAATTTCTTACACTTAGCACTAGACTCTCTCCCACAGCGGTAAAATATCTCTTTGCAGCCCCCTCTATTTTTGGAAAGGGAGCAAAAATCGCAAGCTCTTGCAAGATCTTTGTTCAAGTTATTTTTAACCTTCCCTTGAGGATCCCCAACTGCATCTTGGCAGCAACCCATAAAAATTATTACAAAATTGCCTTTGACGTGGCTGCATTTGCCTCTCTTCTGCTGTTCGGAGGGGCAGCTGCAATCGCTGTCGATTGCACAGCCGAAATTATCCATATCTATCAAAAAAGCAAAGCTCGCCAGAAAGAAGCCTTAGAAACCCTCGGGCTTTCTAAGGCCGAGGCCAAGACCCCCACTCTCTTAAATCAGCGTTACCAAGAGCTAACAAGGGAGTGCCAACAACAAATAAGCCAATCCTCCGCCCCAGTAGAAAAAGAGTTTGAAAAAATTCTCTCCGAGGTGCATGCAGCCTATAAAATTCTATCCTGATTCTAGATAGAATTCTACAACTTGCTATTATCCAACCACTTACATATTTTCTTCTTGAAGAAAGGTGGATTTGGGGATAAAAACACAGACCCTCAAACTTATCCCCAAAATCAAAAAACTGCATTTTAGGGATAAAAGTCAACCGCTTGAAACATATCCCCAAAATGATATAGCGAAGCTCAATCAGCAATTCCTTAATCGATCATCGATTTTGGAGAATTCCTTAACGAGTCATCCTATTAAGCCTTGGAGTTCCAGAAGCGCTTTAGCACAACTCGCTTCAATCACAGCCTGGCGGGCTCCCTCAAAGTGACACTCAACAATGTGTGGCTTCTTTCCTTTGGCCCCTACTGCAATAAAGACCGTTCCAACAGGTTTTTCTTTGGATCCTCCACTAGGCCCAGCAGTTCCTGTAATCGCTATCCCAAAGTCTGCACTTGTCATCTTCATCAGCCCTAAAAGCATCTCATTAGCCGTCTCTCTACTTACAGCACCTGAGGTGCGCAGTGTCTCCTTCGACACTTTAAGAAGATCCTCTTTAAGTTGATTTGAATAGGTAACAAGCGAGCCTAGAAAGTACTTCGAAGCATCCGGGATCGAGGTAAAAAGAGCTGCAAGATGCCCTCCTGTACAAGACTCAGCTAGAGCTAAAGTTCTCTTTGAATCAATGAGGGATTTGTGGATTTTTTCTACTTGCGACATGAAGCTGTTTCTCCTTCAGTGTTGGGTGGTGATTGATCCAGTCAAAGCATTGCTTTCCAAGACGCATCGGCTCATTTATTTGTTTCTCCTCAAAGACAAAAGGAGTTGCACTTGTATAGCTACGCACCCATTTCGCAAGTTTTTGAAAAAGTTCAGTATTGGGGAAAGTGGAATTTTTTATCACTTTTCCAATTTGATTTGTCTTAGGATCAAGATAGAGCTGTGGATAGGAAAATTGAATCCCCCAAGTGATACTCCCTTCTCCCATTACCCCCGAATGAAACCCTTCAGAGAAGATGAAATGATGCCTCTGGAGTTGGATGACAGGCTCTTTTGCTTTGATGAGATATTTCCCATTGGCAAGAGCAATAGCATAAAGAGCATCTGGTGTTGTAGTGAACACAGCAGAAAAATAGGGGCGTAAGGGAGCTTCATCTATAAGTTTTCCTGTTACTATCCCTTCTACATAACGTCCCCAATGAAAAAGAAAATCCTTAGGAGAAATTTCCATCTCTTCTACAGTTACCGGACGACTCACATCAAAAATAGAAAATGTCCCTAAGCTCGCAAGCAATGCTTCCATCTCTTCTAGATTAATTAAAACAGGGAGCTTGCGAGACTTAGAAACTTGCAAGGCTGACTCTTTTGAAGAGACTCTAACTGGAAGAGACATGAGAACGACGTTTGCTCTTTTTCGAAGTAAAGAAAAGGTAGGCTACAGAGCAAAAGATTGCACTATCAGCAACATTGAAAATTGGATAAGAATACTTGTGAAAAATGAAGTAGAACATGTCGATTACATGACCATAGACAAAGAAATCGACAATATTACCAAGCGCTCCTGCCGCAATAATCGCCAAGGGCATTTGTAAATATTTAGGGGGCTTTGCAAGAGTAAGATAGCCTAGAATCCCGCCAGTAATGGCAATGCGAACAAAAAGCAGGAACCCTTGAAAGTTTGAAAAAAGCCCCCAGGCAGTCCCAGTATTCGTTGTATGCACAACGGAAATCTTTAAAAGACTCGTCTCCAAAACTTCTATTCCCCCAAAAGGGAATCCATAAAAAGGCTGGATCAATGGCAAATGGTGTGCAACCCAATACTTCGAGGTGAAATCAGCAAAAAGAATAAGAGCAAATACAACGAATTTCCGCATAACCCCTTATTACACTTGCCCCTTCTCTAGTTTTTCTTGAGAAGCGACCGTCATCGTAGCATATGGAATCGCTTCCAATCGCTTCACAGGGATCGAGTCCCCAGAGAGATCACAAACGCCATATGTCCCATCTTCAATCTTTTCAAGAGCTCGATCGATTTGGCGCAAAATTTTTATCTCTTTGTCTGTGAGTTGAAGGCTAATTGTTCGATCGAAATCATCAGTTCCTCCGTCAGCCTGATGCTGAGAATGCCCTTTGGCATCAGCATCGGTCTTCACTTCCTTACTTACTTCCATTACCATTTTTGTCATTTCAGTTCGAAGGTCTTCTAAAACCTTCTTGAATTTTGCAATCTCAGATTTCTTCAGCGGCATTGGCCGGCTCTCCTACGTTTTCCAGGGCAACTTTTAGTTCATCTACATCTTTAAAGCGGCGATAGACACATGCAAAACGAATATAAGCAACACTGTCTAGAGCTTGCAATCGCTTCATTACAATAGCTCCTAACTCTGTAGCTTCAATCTCGCGAGCAGGACGTTCCATCAATTCCGCAGTAATTTTATATGCGATTTCTTGAGCTTGATGACGGCTAATGTGCGTATGACGACAAGCCGCTTCAAGCCCCTTAATGAGTTTTTCCTGTTGGAAATCCTCATAATGCCCATCCCGCTTACGCACTTGAATCGTCAGATCTACCGTTTCAAACGTAGTAAAACGACGCAAACACTTTAAACATTCACGACGACGGCGAATGGCATTAGTCTGCTCCGCGTTACGCGAATCGGTAACCTTAAATTCTTCATGACTGCAAAATGGGCAACGCATACTGTTCTTTTGTAGTTTAAGCTCGAATTTTTTCAACAAAAAAATTCATTTGAAGACCAAAACATAGAGGCACCACCCATTTTATGGGAACCCCTGAATTAAGGAAACCCAGAATCCCCCTAAGAAATAAGGTCTCTATAAGTAAAGACCGCTGAGGAACCTCGCCCCATCAACGATTTTTATCCCCTCTTTAACCTCTTCTCAACTCCTTAACCCACTTACAGTAAAAGGTTGAAAAATCGGAGGAGGTGGGATTCGAACCCACGAAACGCTTATCACGTTTACACGCTTTCCAAGCGTGCTCCATCGGCCACTCGGACACTCCTCCAAGAAAACAGGTGAAATACCTAAGAGCTAGAGCTTGCCAAAATAGGGCTTATCTATCAAGGAGATACTCGCGAAGATCTAAAACATCATCCAATCAGCTGGTTTCTAAATTAGCTACACTGTATAATTTGTGGGTGATGAGAAAACTATTATTACTACTCCTAATTCCCCTCTTTTTTGGCTGCACAAAAAAAGAACCTGTTTCTGAAAAGCCTAATCTACTTGTCACAATCGCACCATATGCCTACTTTGTCGAAAGAATCGTAGGCAACACAGCTGATGTGACAACTCTTGTCCCTCCTGGAGTGAACCTCCACGTCTACGAACCCACCCCAAGGCAAGTAGAACGTGCCTTGCAAGCTCTAATATGGTTTCGGATAGAAGAGCCGCTTGAGACCAAGGTCGTACAGGTTTTTAAAGAGCAAAAACCCGAGACAAAAATCGTTAATCTACAGGAAGGCCTCGACCTCCTTTCAGATCATGAAGCTGTCGAACTTAGCCCCTGCATAGGACACCACCATGACAAGGACCTCCACACTTGGCTAAGTCCAAAATTTGCGCTTAAACAAGCGGGGGTAATTGCCAAGAACTTGATCGCTCTTTTCCCTGAGAACAAGGCTCTCTATGAGACGAATTTCAACCAACTCTCTCAAGATTTGCGCATACTAGATCAGACCTTATCTACAGTTTTAAAACCGTATAAAGGCGAAGCTATTCTCGTCTCTCACCCAGCACTTGGCTATTTCTGCCATGATTACGACCTCATTCAACTATCGGTCGAATGTGAAGGCAAAGATCCAAGACCCAAAGATATCGAAAAAATTCTACAAAAAACACGCACCTACAAAGTGCGCTGCGCCCTTCTGCAAGCTGGATTCAATAATAGAGGAGCCATGCTGATCGGCGAAAAACTTCAATTGCCGATTTATCAGATCGACCCGTATGCTGAAAACTATTTGAAAAACATGCAGGAAATTGCAGGACATATCGCAAGGTGACCGTTTCAGTCGAAAATCTCTGCTTTAGCTACGATAAGCGCCTCCCCGTGCTTGATCGAATCTCCTTTTCTGCTTCCCGCGGAGAGTTTATAGGCATCTTTGGTCCGAATGGCGGGGGGAAAACAACTCTACTCCAGCTTCTATTGGGCCTTATCAATCCTACAAGTGGATCTGTACAGCTTTTAGGACACTCTCCTTCTGAAGTGTCCGATAAAGTTGGCTACGTACCACAAGTGAGACGATTCGACAAACAATTCCCTATTTCTGTTTTAGAGGTAGTACTTCAAGGGTGTCTTTCTGATCATCGTGGATGGGGGAGCTTCAATGAGACTGCAAAAAAAAGAGCCTTTTCTGCTTTAGAAAAAGTTGGCATGCAGGACAAGGCAAATACCGCGTTTGGGACACTTTCAGGTGGCCAAATCCAACGCACACTGATCGCACGCGCTCTAGTATCAAAACCTGAAATCCTTCTCCTCGATGAAGCAACTGTCGGGATCGACCCTGAAGCGCTGCAAGAGATCCTTCAGTTCCTCATTGGACTCAAAGGAGAAATCACGATCTTTATGGTCACACATAACTTGCAAGCCATTGCAGCAGAAATGGACCGACTCTTATGCATTAATAGAGAGCTGAGTACCTATTCCCCCAAGCAAGTATGTGAACATTTTGCCCTGGGACTCTATCACCCACGGTTAGGTGGTACTCATGATTGAAGCTCTTTTCACCAACCCATTTCTCTATATGGCCCTTCTAGCAGGGCTCGCAGCCTCGATCACGAGCGGGATCATGGGCTCTTTTGTCGTTGTGAAACGGATCGTTTTTATAAGTGGAAGTATCGCACATTCTGCCCTAGGAGGAATGGGATTTTTCTTCTGGCTCCAGCGGACATTTGAAATCTCGTGGATCACTCCTATTCAAGGAGCAATCGTAGCAGCCATCATTTCCGCTCTTTTGATTGGATGGATCCATATGGAATATCGACAAAGAGAAGACACCGTCATAGCGGCCCTGTGGTCAACGGGGATGGCGATCGGAGTGATCTTTATTTCTCTAACTCCAGGCTATAACACCGAGCTGATGCACTACCTATTCGGTAACATCCTATGGGTAACGCGCGGTGATGTCCTCACCCTCTTTGCACTCGATGCCATTGTCATTACCCTAGTAGCTCTTTTCAGACACCAGTTTTTGACAATTTGCTTCGACGAACAACAAGCAAAACTACAAAAAGTACACGTAAAACTCTTCTACCTGTTACTGCTTTGCTTGATTGCGTTATCTGTTGTGCTACTCATCCAGGTCGTCGGTGCCATATTGGTTATCGCAATGCTCGCCATTCCAGCTGCGATCGCATCTAACCTGACACACCGATTCACCACAATGATGCTGCTAGCCGTACTAATCGGCTGCTTTTTCACCTTCATGGGAACCGCGACATCATACCAATTAAATTGGCCGCCTGGGGCGACCATAGCACTTGTTGCGGCAGTGTTCTATCTAATGAGTTTCAAGCTCAAATTTAGATAGAGCTCATGCGCTTCCACCAATGGGAGAAACCATGTGACTGCTTTTTAGCAGGACGCTTTCTTTTTGCAGGTGCTCTTTTACGAGGTGCGGGTTTTCTTCTAGTTGCCATGATATCCTCCAGGATATTACTTAGTGGTTTCCTTATCGTGGCGGCGTAAAAACTCCTGCCACTTATTTCCTTCTTTCTTAGGCTCAGGCTTTGCAGCCCGCTCCTTCTTTTTCGATTTTGACGGTTTTTTAGTCGGTTTTTTATCTTTCATGAATTCAATCTCAGGTAAAAAAACGCTCTCTAAAGAGTTTTTGCCAATCATTTTTCGTACGAGGCTTTTGCTTGCGATGTGTCTTAGTAGTTATCTTCGAACTTTTCTTTCGCTTATGCGAACGTTGTGACCCACTCATAAACCCTCCTTATTAATTACATCTATAACCTTATACTAGAAATTAAAAACCATTAATTCAATTTGTTTTTATTTAATAAGATGCAAACTACTGAATACTATCAGATAAAAAAATTCACCCAGCAATATCCCCTTGACTCTCACCTTCGTTTCCTTTATGATTCCGGTCTTATAAGATGAATTATTGGATTTCTTAATGGAGGCCATATGTACGCTATTATCGAAACTGGTGGCAAACAGTACCGAGTAGAGAAAGGTGATGTCATTGACATCGAGTTACTTGAAGCAGAAAAAGGTGGAAAAGTAGAATTTAAAAATGTACTTTTTCTAAATACAGGTTCAGCAGCGAAAGTGGGCAAACCCCACGTTGATGGCTGTGTAGTAGTCGGAGAGTTGATGCAAGAGGTTCGTGGACCTAAAGTCATCTCTTTCAAATACAAGAAACGCAAAAACTATCGCCGAAAAGTGGGACACAGACAAAACTACTTACGCATAAAAATTACAGAGATAGAAGGATAGAGACATGGCTCATAAGAAAGGTCAAGGAGCGTCTCGTAACGGACGCGATTCTCATGCTAAGCGCCTAGGAATTAAGGCAACGCATGGTCAACCAGTAACAACTGGCAGCATTCTGGTTCGTCAACGCGGAACAAAGTGGAAACCTTCAAAAAACGTTGGAATAGGTCGCGATGATACGCTCTTCGCCCTAATCGATGGCGTTGTTTCCTTCCGCAAGACAGATAGAACCTACATTTCAGTGCTGCCTACTACATAAAGTAGAGGGCCCCTAATGTTCACAGATCGCATCAAAATCAAGCTGATCGCTGGCAGAGGGGGCAATGGCATCGTTGCCTGGCGCCGAGAAAAAGGCCTTGCTAAGGGTGGTCCTTACGGCGGCAATGGTGGCCGCGGAGGAACTGTTACCCTCCAAGCAGATCCCGACTTATATTCCCTAGAAAACCTACGTCACCGCAGAATTCAGAAGGCCAAGAATGGCCAGTCAGGAGGTACTAATCTCCGCCAAGGAGCATCTGGCGCTCACCTCACTGTAAAAGTCCCTTGCGGCACCCTTGTAAAAGATGCTGCAACTGGTGAGGTCCTCTATGACTTAACCCCAGAAAACCCCAAGCAGGTCTTGTGTGTTGGTGGCAAAGGTGGACGAGGCAATAATACATTCAAAACCTCTACCAACCGAGCTCCTAATATCTGCACAGAGGGCAAACCCGGAGAAGAAAAAGAGATTGAGCTAGAACTCAAGCTCATCGCTGATATTGGTCTCGTCGGCATGCCTAATGCCGGTAAGTCAACCCTTATGACAAAGATCACCCACGCTCAAGTCAAAATCGGAGCCTACCCCTTCACAACGCTCGCTCCTAACTTAAGTTTTGTCCAGTGTGAAGACTACACCCGCATGCTAGTAGCCGATATCCCAGGCATCATTGCAGACGCCCATCAAAACAAAGGTCTTGGGATCTCCTTCCTCAAACACATCGAGCGCACCTCAGCCCTTATCTTCGTCCTTGACAGCGCTCCCGATGAAGAAGATCGAGGCCCGATCCAAGACTTTGAAACTCTCCAAAACGAGATCAAAGCCTACAACCCAGAAATGCTTGAAAAACCCTTCATTGTCATACTCAACAAAGTTGACAAAGAAGGCTCACAAGAAAACATCCAAGCATTCCGTGAAAACTACCCCTTCGACCCATCCACTCTTTTTGAGATCTCCGCTCTCGAAGAGCAAGGGATCACACCTGTTATCGAGGCTATGCGCCAAACCTGCCAGCCAAGAGAATTGGCTCTTTTATGAAAATCTCCAAATTTAAAGAAATGTTTGAAGAGATGGTCATCAAGAAAGACGCCTCTCTAATCCCCCATTATTACCATCCTGAATTTGTCCTCTACGCAAATGGTAAGGAAATGGACTATCCGGCCTATCTAGAGCTCCACGAGGAAATCTACAAAACCCCCATCACCTACAAAGTAGACTATGATGAGGTGACTTTGCTAGAACAAGACGACAAAGTGGCTGGAAGAGTCTACATCACAACAAAACAACCTAATGAAAGCCCTAAAGAAATAGAAGTGATCTTGATCACACAGTACAAAGACGATAAAATCTACCGAATCTGGGAGCTCACCTATCCGGATTGGTCCCAGATGCCTGATTTTGAACTCCCACAGAGTAAAGGATAGGCGCCCCTTTTTTTTCGGGCGAAAGTCTCATTTTTGCAAACCACTGACTATCAATAGTCAGCCTATTTCTCCAAACGAAATTTTATCTCCAAAACTCATCTAAATCTAAAAATTTCGAGTTGATCAGAGATTCCTTAAGCATTTAACGGTCTTGCAACTAGAGTGCTTTTCACAAACTTTGTGTACTCATTCCTTATATCCAACAAAGCTTGCACTTTATTACTATCCACTTCTCCGGGGTTCTCACCTCGATTACGAAGCTCTTCTTCAATTCTTCTAATCCTGGAGGTAGCAGAGGGATGTGCCCAATCAGTCCAATTATCTCCAGAATCGGATACTAGGATCTTTGATACCCAGGATTGGTTTCTATGCGCTAACTCATCCTGTTGCATTGCCTTGAACAACCGAATCCCCCCTTTCAACTCCTCGTTCGAAGCATGTTTGATGGCAAAGGCATCCGCTTTTCCTTCCCTATATCTCATAAATACAGAGTGAGCAACTTTGGTCGTGAGATATGTGGCAACTAGCCCTACAAATGATGAACAATACTGCCTGGTAAGAACAGCCGCTGCTAAAGCAGCCACCCCAGAAACGATCATACTCTTAGGTCCATCCTCAGCTTTAAGATGACCAAGTTCGTGTTTTGCCGAGAACGTCGTAGCAGCTTTATCTGCCTGATAATGCCCCGAGAATGTCAAAATAACCGGAGGATCCAAGCTCGGCGAGCTAGCTTCAATTCCATGAGCTGAAATCATACTCAAATGGCGACCTTCTACTACTCTTAATCGAGCGGGAGCCCCTGCATCGTTTAAGGCCTCGAGCAACTCTGGGTTGTCTAAGTCGGGCATTTCTTTCACTTCTGATGGGATCATTAAATTTCTCTTCGCACTCAAGTATAGAGCATATTGAGCCACCGGGAGAACGTATTTATAAGTACTCATGGCTCCAGAAACAATAGTTGAAAGCATTTTTACCTCTAAGTTACTTTTGGCAATTCTAACATAAACAATACAAACACCTCCATGGGAAAACAGAAAGAATCAATCTATCTAAAGACTCCCAGATTCATAATTTAAAATTGATTCTTTCCATCTCTTACGCTACCCTGTTTGAGCTATGGCTAAGAAAGTTCAGAAAAAAACCACACGTAAAACATCCCGAAAGAGCTCTTCAAAACTTCCATCACAGAAGAAGTTGAAAAGAAGCCAGATATTTCTCATGGGAGTGCTTGTAGGACTCGGGCTTTATTGGGTGCCTCTCGATCATGAATTCTCCCCTGCTCACTTTACCCAAAATGAGTGGACCAAACAGCCTATTGAGTCGATCTTCAGCACACACCTTCCCATTACAGCTCCATTGATTCAGAGGGACGGACATACTCTTGCCTACAATGGGCAGACCCGCAGTGCACACTGGGTCTATCACAAACTCACGCCTGCAATTTTAGATAAAACAACGAGTAGAGAAGAGTGTGAGTTCAAAGAAGACCCTCTTATTCCAGAACATATCCGTGCCACGAAAAGCGACTACTCGGGGACGGGATTTGATCGAGGACATTTATGTGCAGCAGCTGACTGCCCTACACAAAAAGCTCTTGAAGACTCTTTTTTTCTGTCGAACATAGCCCCTCAAACTCCTGCATTCAACAGAGGGTATTGGAAAAAGCTCGAAAACCATGTGCGAGAGCTAACAAAGCAGTATCAGGTTGTACATGCCTTTTCTGGTCCACTGTACTTGGGTAGTAAAGCTCGTGATGGAAAGCGCTACGTCAAGTACCAACTGATCGGCAAAAATGATGTAGCTGTCCCCACCCATTTTTTCATGCTCATTTTTGTTGAACTTCCCTCGAGCAAAATAATGGCAAAATCTTATATCCTACCGAATAAAGCTATTGAGGCAAAAACGCCCCTAAAAAAATTCTCCGCCTCTGTCGAAGAAGTAGAAAGAGCATCAGGGGTAATGTTTACGCAGATCTTGGAGTGATCGTTGGGATTTAAGAAAAAGCTTAATTTTTTCGCGATTTTGTTCGCGTCGTCAATTAGCAGCTTCGGCTACTATCTTGTCTTCATAATGTTTGCCCCGTTGATTCTTTCTGAAACCCATGGGTTCCTCCCTCAAGGCACTTCTTTGACAGTTAGAAATCTCTATCTAGGAGCTCTCTTTGCATCCTATCCACTCACCCAGCTAATCGGAGCACCAGTCCTTGGAGAGTATAGTGACCTTGCTGGAAGAAAAAAGGCTCTCTATGTATCTATTAACGGAGTGGCCGTTGGCTTTATTTTATCAGGGGTTGCCTGCCTAACAGTAAACCTCTACCTTCTTTTTTTTAGCAGGCTATTCACAGGATTTTTTGCTGCAAATTTAGGTATTTGCCTCTCTGCCGTAGCTGATATCAGCCCCGATGAAAAAGAGCGCTCGAAAAACTTCACGACCCTGACAGTTGTCGGGGGAATTGCGTGGAGTATTGCAATGCTCATCGGAGGACTCTTCTCCAACCCCTCAGACTCAAGCTTTTTTCACCCTTCGATCCCATTTTGGCTAGCAGCCTTCCTCTCTTTCCAAAGCCTTGTTGCAGTCGCATTGTTCTACACAGAAACACATGAACCCAAGAAAAAGACCTCTATCAATTTTGCAAAAGGCTTTCATGATCTCCAGCATGCATTCACAGCAAAATCGATCCGCCCCTATCTAATTATTGTTCTGTTTTGGGCGTTAGGACGTGGTCTTGCAACCCAATGGTTCAGTACATATAGCATTCTGGAGTATGCCGTTGACCAAGACACAATCGCATGGACTCTTTTGGCTCAAACTATTTTCTGGATGATCGGGGGGCTTATTTGTAACCCTCTTCTTCTTAAGAAATTCAACTCTATGACAATTACAACGATTGGAGCTCTTCTGGGTGGAGTGACTCTTCTTGCTGTTCCCCTATTCAGCCACTTTTATTTTTTCGTTGGAGTCTACTGGCTCTCTATCTTATTTGCAGCTTTCACCTTCAGTAATACAATGAACCTTGTTTCGATTCATGCCTCCGACGAAGACCAGGGAAAAATTATGGGTCTTTCTCAATCGATGTTCTCTTTAGCTTGGTTCATCGTCCCCGTGATCGGAGGGGTCATTGGAGGGCAAAATCAAGACCTCTTCTATCCAGTTGCAGCCCTCTTTATTTTGGTTGTGTTTGTATTGCTATTGATTCAACGTCGTAGAGAAAAAAGGAAAAAAAGACACGCATGACTCCTGAAAAACGAAAAAGCTTTCTATCCTTGTTATTCGTCTCTGCAATGGACAGCTTTGGCTTTTCTCTTGTCTTTGTCATGTTTGCCCCGCTACTACTTTCTCCGCAGTACCACTTTTTACCAGCTGACGCCACCCTAGCAACCCGCAACCTCTATCTGGGTATCTTGTTCGCTGTCTATCCTCTCACCCAGTTCTTTGGAGCTCCTATCTTGGGAGACTATGGAGATCAAGCCGGCAGAAAAAAAGCTCTTTACGTTTCCATTATAGGTGTTGTCATTGGCTTTGTTTTCTCTGCAGGAGCTTGCTTACTCACTAGTCTTCCCTTACTTATTTTTAGTCGTTTATTCTCTGGTTTCTTTGCAGGCAACCTAAGCATTTGCATGTCTGCTATTGCTGACTTAAGCCCTGATGAAAAAAACCGTTCGCGCAATTTTGGGATTATGACTGTTGTCTGGGGCTTTACATGGAACTTTGCAATGCTCGTTGGAGGCTACCTCTCAGACCCTTCTAAATCAGCTTTTTTTGGCCCTTCACTCCCCTTTTGGATCGCGGCCCTCTTTACTCTCCTAAGCCTATTTGCTGTAAAAAGGTATTACACAGAAACACATGAACCAAAACCTGGAGCCAGATTAAACCTTCTGAAGGGGCTGCGTAACATCGAGCACGCACTTGTACTCAAATCTGTCCGCCCCTATTTCATGATCATCTTCTTTTGGACAATTGGTTGGGGACTTGCAGTCCAGTGGTTCAGCACCTATAGCATTCTGGAATACAAAGTCAGCCAAGAGCTCGTCTCTTGGGGATTACTGATTCAGGGACTCTTTTGGACTCTTGGTGGATCACTATTTAACCCTCTCCTTCTTAAAAAGTTCACGACACTTCCCATAGCTCTAATTGGAAGCTTGATCACGTCGGTATTACTGTTTGGAGTCCTTATTCCAAACCAGTACCTCCCCTTTTCTATCATCTATTGGGTCTCGGCTACATTTGCTGCATTTACCTTCAGCAACCAAATGAACCTCACCTCCATCCACGCCCCAGAAGCGATCCAAGGAAAAATCATGGGGCTCTCTCAATCAATGATGTCTTTGGGATGGTTTGTTGTCCCACTAGTTGGCGCGTATATCGGAGGAGAAAATATCAAACTCTTCTATCCAGCTGCAGCGAGCTTTACCCTCATAGCCTGTCTTCTAACCTTTAGACGCTACCACAAAGAAAAAAGAGAACCTCAATGACCCCAGAAAAAAGACGAAGTTTCTTTTCCCTGCTATTTGTCGTAGCCATGGACAATTTCGGCTTTGGCCTTGTCTTTGTCATGTTTGCTCCCCTACTACTCTCTCCCCAGTATCATTTTGTGGCAGCAGACACCTCACTTGCTACGCGCAATTTCTACCTAGGCCTCCTCTTTGCAGCATACCCTCTAACCCAGCTATTTGGAGCTCCGATTTTGGGCGATTACGCAGATCGTGCAGGAAGAAAAAAAGGACTCTATATTTCCATTATCGGTGTCACTATCGGTTTTTTTCTCTCCGGAGTAGCTTGTCTATTCACTAGCCTTTCTTTCCTAATTATCAGTAGACTGATTTCAGGGTTTTTTGCAGGGAACTTGAGTATTTGTATGTCTGCGATTGCAGACCTAAGCCCAACTGAGAAAGATCGTTCACACAATTTTGGCATCATGATGGTTATTTGGGGCGTTAGCTGGAATGCAGCAATGCTCGTTGGAGGCTACCTCTCTGATCCAACGAAATCTCGCTTTTTTGGCCCTTCTGTCCCCTTCTGGCTGACAACTATTCTAACCCTTTTAAGCCTAGTTGCAATCGCTAGATACTATACAGAGACCCACAAGACAGAAGGCAAAGTACGGCTTGATCTGATCAAAGGATTACACAATATTAAATACGCCCTCAAACTCAAAAATGTACGTCCCTACTTCATTACTATTTTCATCTGGACGATCGGCTGGGGACTTTCTGTGCAATGGTTCAGCACCTATAGCATCCTTACATACAACACCAGCCAAGAAGGGATCTCATGGGGTCTCTTGATCCAAGGGCTCTTTTGGATGTTTGGAGGGCTTCTACTCAATCCTTTCCTTCTAAAAAAATTCAAGTCGCTTCCAATCACCATCATTGGAAATATCTTCTGTAGTGCTCTTTTATTCCTAACCATGATCCCGAAGCAATTCTACTCCTTTGCTGCGATCTACTGGATCTCTGCAATGTTTGCATCTACCGCATTCAGCAATAATATGAACCTAGCTTCAATCCATGCACCCAAAAATGTACAAGGGAAAATCATGGGGATCTCACAGTCAATGATGTCGCTTGCTTGGGTGATAACCCCACTGATAGGAGCCCTTATTGGAGGAAATAATCCAAGACTCTTCTATCCGACAGCTGGGGGGTTCATTGTTATTACCCTTTTCCTTCTTCTCATCGAATACCGCAAAGAAAAATGCAATTCATAAATCGACAGGTGGCTCTCGAACATACCAGTAGTTTTTTCCATAGTTGAATGCCAGTGGCGATCCTTTTTTGACATCTTCAATTGCAAGAAAAATCAAATGGTAGAATCCATCACAGAAGACGTGTATGGGTTTTAAGTTAGGCTTAGAGCTGTGATTGATAAAGCGGGTCAGACAGCCTTGTGTTGCATCAATGACAAAGCTTCTTCCTATATAGTCTGGAACCGGATACTCGTAGCAGTAGTTATTCAGCGGTTCGATATATCTTCTATCATTTTTGCGCACGATACCGGTATATTCTCCGACATAGCTCCCGGTCTCGATATCCTCTTCTGCAAACAGTCCATAACCTACTGCCTCACTTACCCATCTCACTGAAACCTTCGGGATATAGGCAGCTTCGATCTTCTCCTTGAATTTTTGACCGAGCTCTTGCGCTTCGACACTCACATCCCCCTTTTTCCACTTCTGCATTCCTCGCTCTCTGATTTCCTCTTTGTCCTCGGGAGTCTCAAAAGCAATTTGTGCCACATAAGTAAACTTAAGCTCTGCTTCGAGCTCTTCGATTGTGTAAGGGATCTTTTCAAGGCAGTAGCGCATTTATGTCTTCCATTTACCATTTTCTCCAGTATTCAGCCCCCTCTACAGGATGGGTAGAGCCCGATATGCAGACGGCATGAGTATAAAGAAATCCTAAATTATTCAGAAATGCCTCAACAATAGTCGATTATTGCTACTCTCTACTTAAAAACAAAGATTTTATTATCAATTGACTAGATGTAGAAAAAAATAATAAAATACAGCAGTTAATTAACCAGGCACACAATAATGATCAACTTTTGTACTGCAGTTATTGCTATCACAGCTAATATTTTAGGCTCATTTGAAGATCCTTTTGAGTTTGCAGGGAACTATGGCCCGGAAATGAATCCAACCCGTGAAAAGGTCTTTGAACTCGTTATTCCCAAGAATGAGCCTCAAATCACTTTTTCTGAACTTGTCCCACCTGAGCTTCTTTCACAAATTGAAGATTCCTCACTGGTTGCTTTTCTCGAAAAGAATCAGGATAAAAATGCATTTAATTTTTTGAGAAATAGCCCGAAAGATCTCCTACGCATCGACAAAACCCTACGCGACAAAGCCGCAGCTCAGGGCAAGCCCCTCAAACTCTCGATTCTTAGCTCCGCCCATCCCCTTAATGGGACAACGCCAACTGAGATGAAAAAAAATCTTATGGATCAACTGTTCAATGAAGCAACCTTAAGTCTAACTAAGACAGTTGATATATCGGATAAAGAGTATACCATTTTCACCACACCAAAAGGACAAATCAACTTCTACTGGCTCTATCAATCTCTCAATCTACATCTTGTATCTCAAGATCCCGATCTGATTAGTGAGATCAATAAAACCAAAGCTGTCTTCGCTCGTACACTTGGAAACCCTCAAAAACGTGCCGACTCTTTCCGTGAAAAAGTCCTTGCTGCAAACACTGGCGTCCTCTTTACACAAGAAAGTGATCAGGTAGTTGCCGATACTCTCACCAAAGATGGTCTATTTCATTCACCTACCGGTCAAAACCCTAAGGATGGTTGCTTTATCTTCTTAAAAAATGATCTCTGGGAAAAAGATGTCGAAATCCTCCCCATAGAAAACTACGAGGGTTACCAAAAAGGCAAGATTAACGCCCTCCTGGCTACACACAAATCCAGTGGAAAGAAATTTCTCCTAGCCTCTTGTCATGGCAACTCTACAAATCCAGAAGATGGGAGATTGCAAATTACTCTCATCATGCAAAAGTTTAAGGAGCTATCTAATCAGAGCTCTGACCTACAACTCCTTATCGGAACAGACGCCAATACCAAATCTGAAAAAGATGTTGAAGACCTCAATGTACATCTCGATACCCTAGGTCTTACTGCAACCCAAGTGGGTCCAACAACAGTCAAAAAGCGTATGGTTACAGTCCAGCATGGAAAATCAGGACGCATGGCAATCGACCAAGAAGACTATCTTATCACGTTAAAGCCCGAAATGGGTGGTGAGTTTACCCTTACAAATCCCACCGTTGGGTTCCAAAAGGGACCTGCTGATCCAAGACAAGCTCTTCCAAATCTTGAGAACCCCTCTGACCATTATCCAGTTGGGGCAGCCCTATCTCCTAACGAAGTCAGCTCGGGTCTTTGAGCAAGAAGATACTTGATCTCCCATTACAAAAAAATCTGATTGGCCCGAAATTTTCAGATTCGGGCAGTTTTGGAGAAAACAGCATATCCAAATCGAATAAAACGCCAACATCGTTGGCGTTTTACATTGCAATTTGCCAAACCCATTGGCATTTTGCGATCAAACACCCACCCCCAAAATTGAGTAAAAAGCAATGAAAAAGAGCTGGCTAATTGATAAGAATAGCTCTGGCGGGAGCTCCATCAGCGCCCTCTATTTTTATCGGTAGGCAGCAAAAGACGATAATTCCCTCTCTCAACTTCTGTAAGATTGAGCCCTTCCACAACGACAACTCCTGCTTCCAATAGGATTTGGTGAGTGGGGATAAGAGCGTTGAAAGGTGCGATCGAAAGATAATCAATCCCTATAAGTTCTATCCCTATTTCTACTAAGTATTCTGCTCCATCAGCAGTGACTGCCACGTACTCCGGCTCAAACTCTTTTTTCTCCAGCATCCTTTTTTGAAAATTGCGTGTTTTTAGTAGGATACGTTTGGTATCTGGAGGAATTTCTGCTTGCCGTAACACTTCTGCAGAGATCATGGAAGCTTCAGGGAGCTCCAACACAACAGCTTTTCCAACCAAGCTTTCCATCGGGATATTTTCAATAGAACCCACTCCATCCACATAGTGACAAGGAGCATCTATGTGGGTCCCATTATGCACGATCATATTTACCTTTGTAAGATTAGCTATTTCTCCATCGGCTATTTTCGATACTCTCTCAAACTCTAGGCTAGGCTGATCAGGCCATACGGGAAGCTTATCTGAGAGCGTGAGGCTAATGTCGTAGATCGGCATACAAACTCCTTTTCTCTTTTCATAGCAGCTATTTCCTACTGTATCATGTAAAACAGATCTATCAGCCTCCTCAACACATTTCGGTGGCGATGATTTCAAATGATTCTCGATCGATCTGAAAAAATCCGTATCGAAAAACATATCCCCAAGAACTTTTATTTTTAATGAAATCCAGTCGAGATATAAGCGGCCTGATATCCACATGGTTCGCTTCGAAATATTTGACTCTTCTTCTATAGGGTTTGAAATCTCCCGGCAGTTCTACCTGGTAAGGCTCTTCATCCTCAACTACGCCAATAGCTGTGAATTTTTGATAAGGGTCGGGACCACTTATTGTATGTTTTGAAGAGTAATAGATAATGTAGTCCCCCTGTTTCAAGCGTTTTATTGGGGAGAGTTTGCCATGGCAAAATTGACAAATTCCCATCCGCATCCCCTCAGAGACATGATCTTTAGAAGCTACTCCAATCCAAAACTTTGTGTGCTCATTTAGCTTAAACATTTTAACTCTCTGCCAATTTTTCTAAAATATGGATAAGCGATTGTTGCTCGCTCGATGTCGTTTTTCCGAAAAAATCTGCATCAATTGACTCCACAACTGGGACTAATTTTCGAATTAGGGCTTTGCCTTTTTTGCTAAGTTCTACACTTTTAGCCCGCATATCTGTCTTATGCTCGGATCTATTTACCAGACCATATG
Organism: Chlamydiota bacterium; assembly: GCA_021772375.1. GTDB lineage: Bacteria > Chlamydiota > Chlamydiia > Chlamydiales > Rhabdochlamydiaceae > Sacchariniichlamydia. The sequence goes on from JAJFME010000021.1 coordinate 25,948, forward strand.
AGACAAGTTTTTTTAGTGCTTTCGATACGGTCATTTTGTCTAGTTTAGACCAATTCACGATGAGTACTTGGGTTGTATCGTATTGATGCTCTTCAAACCATAGAAGTATCGCCATAATTACGAATTGAGCATGTGATATGTCAAAAGGCTCAAGAGCTCTTTTGATAAGACGTTGCCAAGAAGTGGTTGTTTGCCAAAGCAAAAAACCTGGACTATCTTCGGGCTTTTCAAAACCAAAAGGAGATTCAGGCATAGAGACCTCTCGCCACGGCAGCAAGGGCATCCATCTCTTCTGGAACCGTATTTGCAACGTTCTGAGCTACAAGTTTGATCCATAGCCATTTCAAAGGTCCTGTAACAACCAACTTATTGCTTAACAACAAGCCTCCGTCTTTTTCCTCTACTGAATGCGTATTGCACATTTCAGCTCCAAAAAATTTTGTACAATCGGTGAAGGTGTTCTCCCTTATCACTTCCATCAGTTCGATTTTGACAGCGGGACCACGCTTCGGCTTAAGTATAAATTTATTGCCAGCTTCAAACGGCCCGTTCATTTTACAATAATCCAGGTCATCATGCCATTTAGGCCAGTTATTCACATCAGCCCATACGCGCCAGACATCTTCTTTTTTGACTCCTTGATAAAATTTGCTATACACTCTCGTCCACATCGACAATCCTCGCTTTTAGTATGCGGTTCATATAATATGCGAGTTTACATTAAGGTTACAATTAACGGCAATAGGAAGCTAGCAAGGAACCTCTGATCATTGAGCCCGGAGTAAAAAAACACTAGAAATCAAGACGCATACGCAAGGTGAGTCCTTGGAAGATTAAATCGTTGTTATGAGCACCAGTACCATTGTCAAACACCTGGTACTGATTCAACCAATCTTCGATCTCGTAGCCCAATTTTACTGAAAAATGGGATGGACAATTATCAAAGTTGTAATCGAATCCAATCCCAATCAGCCCTTGTAACATGAGAGCTCCAAAATTCCTGTCTCTTACTTTCGTAAAAATTGTGGTCTGAAAGGTATCTCTGAATTCATCTGTAATCTTCCAATGCCCCCACATAAATGCTCCAGTGACATCACCAAAAAGACTGAAATACCACCTGCAATTGCACCCCAACACCCATTTTCCATCTACTCCAATCTTTGGCCCTACTCCCCAAAAATTGTTTTTCAGATTATCGGTAACCGTGATAGGAATGACAGCGAAAAAAACAATGTCCTTCTCCCACTTCGTATTTATTCGCTGGTCAATCCATCCACCTTTGATTCCAATCATTGGACGCAGGAAAAGAGCATTACTGGCACAGAACGTGCGGCCCAACTCCCAGTCAAGCATATTAAGATCGAGCTTTAGGTCTATTTTTCCAGTTTGATAGGTGCCCAGCATCGAAAGCTTAGCTCCCAAAAATTCTGATTGAACTGTTCCTAAACCAGCACTTGAATGGTCACTTGCCAGAGTCTTGAAATGAGTATAGTAGGCTTGTGTATCCCAATCGCAGCCCCCGTTATACCCAATACCAACTCTAAATCCGGGACTCCATCCAAATTCAAGGGTTTGAAGAGTGGTCGTTTGCACATTCCCCTGCTTAAGGAGATGAAATGCCCAATCAATTGTTTCTGTCGTATGCCAATAGAGGAAATCTGCAAAAACATCTACATGGCCCGTTCTCTCTTCTTGGCAAGGGTTTGACTGATTTTCAGAGGCATACAAGACCCCTCCCATCAGCACGACGTGTATCATGAATAACCGTACAAAAAAAATTGTCACTTGCCTTGTTTTCATATGAGCTCTCTAAAAACCAAACCTAAAAGTCCACGTTCCACCTTGCAATGTCAAATCACCATGGAGTCGGAGTTGTTGGAAAGTGGGGATCCTGAGTTGGTTAAGCCAAAATTGCATCTCGTAACCCAACTGTGATGCAAAATGGAATCGTCCATTGCACAAGTCAGAGTCCCAACCAATCCCAAAAAAGCCCCGCAGCATCAGAGCTCCTAGAACGGAATCTTTCATATTGACAAAGATCTCCGTTGAAGTTGAATTGTTATATGCATCACTACATCTCCAGACTCCCCACATCATCGCGGTAGACAAATCACCGAAAAGACTGAAGAACCTTGTAGAGCAATTCCCTAACTTCCATTTACTATTAACTCCTCCACTTGGACCGATTCCCCAAAAGTCGTTTTTCAGATCTTCAGAAGAAGAAAATCGGAGAACACTTAGATCGGGAAGAAGCTTCTCATTTTCCCATTTTGAATCAATCGTCTGATCGATCCACCCACCTTTTAAACCTATAAAAGGGCGAAATAGCAGGTTTCTAGTAACCCAATAGCTGTATCCCCACTCCCAATCAAACATGTTGTAGAGAAGCTCCCACTTGATTTCCCCACTTTGACCAGTGTCTCTATCGACAACAAAGCCTGCAAAAAACTCTGTAAATACAATTGCTCCTGTATTTGGAATGCTATCTCTAGCGCTAGTGCGGAACCATGTCCAATAAAATTGAGTATCCCACTGACTGCATGGAAAATGATATCCACCGCCTAACCTAAAGCCAAAATCCCAAGGAAAAGTAAGATCCTTTGCTTCAAAGACAAATGTGTTCGCTGAAGTCTCTGTTAAAACGTTTGCCCAATTAGATGAGGTTTCCTCAGAAGCTTTCCAAATAAAAACATTAGCAAATAGATCGATATCCCCACATCGTCCTTGTGAAGAGTAGGGGTCAGGCTCATTTGCCTGCGCTTCAGTCAGCCACATCATTAGGGCAATTGGAAATAAAAGAATCTTCTTCATGTATATCTATTCTTAAAAATTGAATTGGAAATCAACGGTTCCCCCTTGCAAGGTCAGCTCGTTATTTAGCCTGCCCGTGTTGAGTGAGTAAAACTGCAGTTGGCTTAACCAAAATTGTGCTTCATAACCTAACTTCACCGAAAAACTCTGTTGCTGATTATTGAAATCGGTAGCCCATCCAATGCCCACAAAGCCTCTTAGCATCGCGGCTGCCCCATTTATATTAGGCACATCGATAGAGACCTCTTCCAGCTTGTCATTTTGATAAAAATCTCTAAAGTCCCAATGCCCATACAACAGAGCCCCAGAAAAGTCTCCAAAAAGGCTGAACGAATGTCTACAAAAAGTAGCCCATTCACATTTTAGGTTTAGGCCCGTACTAGGGCCTATTCCCCAGAAGTGGTTTTTTAGATTTTCCTCTGCTCGGTCAAAAGGAATCGGGGGGAAAAAAGGATCGGGATTTGGAAAGATGGGAGTTTGCCATTTCGAGTCGATTGTTTGATTAATCCATCCCCCTTTGAGACCAATAAACGGTCGAAGAGAAAAATCCTGGCAGATGCAGAAGTCACGTCCAAGTTCCCAATCGAAGACATTGAAACTAATCGTCCATTCAATAGCAGCTTTTTGATATGTGGGACCCGTTTTCAGTCCATCAGAATTGGCAATGTAAAAGTTACCCAAAAATGATGAGGCAATTTCACCGTTTGTGCTTGCCCGGTCTTTTCCTTCTGTGTGAAACCGAGTATAGTACAGCTGAGTATCCCATTGATCGCAAGGCAAACACCAACCAAAGCCCGCTCTAAAACCGACATCACACCCAAAGGAGACTCGGAGGATGTCCACGTTTACTACGTTATCGCTAGTCTCAAAAACCTGAGCCCAGTTTTCAGCCCCACTTTGCGCAGCTTTCCAAATCAGAACATCTGCAAAAACATTGAAGGTCTTGCACTGATTTGGCAATTCATTGGTGCAGCATCGCATTTGATCGTTGGCACACAAATTATTCAAAGGAAGTAGACTAGCTGATATGGCAACTACCCCCAAAAAGAACCCTACAGTCAACTGATGACTCCTTTTTATAAGCCTACCCATGTTCAAGTAAATTTTAGATTAATATCAAGGCAAACTATCAAATCGTCCCGAAGAAATCCCCCTCGTTCGTAAACATGTCCTTTTTGCGAGGATCAGATTTTTCTCCTTAAACAATTTCTTATTCCGGGAGAAGTTGCAGCTGGTCTAGGCCAGTCTATAGCCTCTGATTTGAAGATCGCCAGGCTCCTTCTTGACTGCTACAGATTAGAAAATTGACTTCAGTATCTCCGCAATCATCACGGATTAAACTCAAACAAGTAGACTTTATCTTCTGCGCCAAGATCTGGATTACAAACTGCTATCAGCTTTCCATCTGAAGATATGGCAATTCCCTTTGCCCCACCTTCTTGAGGCCACTCTTCCTGAAGATGGATCGTTTCAGCATTGTATGTTCGCAGTGTTTGATTGGGTGAAGAAGCAAAACCTGTCTCTGTTTTGCGATAAACATTTACTGAGTTCCTGCCTCCAGCACACGAAATTATAATCACATCATTTGAAGGGTGAAATGCAACAGAATGAGGACAATTTAGAAGAGCTTCTTCTCCTTGAATGACTTGCACCGGCTCTGAATGAAATGAATGAGGGGTGCCATCCAAATAAGATCGCTTGAAAATTGCTACTGCATTTGAGGAATGGTAAGTCACGGCGAGATATTGCCCATCTGGGGAAAAGACAAGACCATCAGGACATTGTAAGTTAGGTAAAACAAGAGTGCAGCAAGGCTCTGCACCATATTTCTCCCCTTTGTACCGATAGATCAGAACAGTATGATTCATAGTATCCGCAATCGCTAAAAGTCGCTCGGAAGGAGAATAAGCAACCGCCCCCACTCCGTTAAAACAGTCTCTTGCAGAGGTGATCTTGTGAAAAGGCCTCTCTTCAAAAAATCCATTTTCCAAGTCTTCTTTAAACAAAAGAACCGAATGTTGACTTCGATCAGCTACAGCAAGATGTTGGTTTCCCCAGGAAAAAGAGACATCATGGGGATAGTCCACTTCACTATCCAAACCGGACAGAACAAAAGCAGGCTTTGTTTCATATAGCCCTGTTCTCCCATCAGATCGCAAAAATATTTCAATAGAGCTGGCATGACTATTTGCAACCGCTAAATACTTTCCCGTGGATGAAAAAGCTACACCTTCCGGTCGTTTATTCGGGAAATTTTCTTCTTTAATCACCAGAATGGGGACTTCTTTGATTATCTTTTCATCCGCATCCATTGCAGAAAAATAAGCCAAAAAGCACACAAAAAAAAGACAAGACCTCCCCATCAAACACCTCATGTTGCTTGGATGAGCAACTCTAGCAAAAGTTTATCTATAGGAACAAGAAAAGAAATGGCCAGACCCAGAATCGAACTGGGGACACAAGGATTTTCAATCCTCTGCTCTACCGACTGAGCTACCCGGCCAAAACAAGATCCACCAAGATAAAACGGATCGTCGATTCTTTTCAAGAACTTATAGACAGGCCTGATAAAAACTAGGGTCGAACTTAAGATGCTTTCTGAAGCTGAACCATATCCTGAATGATATGAATCGACTCGGCCATCTGGAGATCTCCTTCCCCCCAAGACTGATCTGTGGACCTTCTAAAAGAGCGTGGAGACCGTCCTTTTTTTCTCTTCTGATCTTTTAGAAAACTGGAAAAGTTTTTATTGTTTGCTAAACGGTGTTCGCTATTTTCTTTGAGACGAGGAAGAACTTTCTGCCACCGCTCTTGCGGTTTGTGTAGATTGGGGAGATAGTTTTTCTGGAACCAAGCTCGGTTACGGTAATCAATGTCTGTAAGTGGATCCACATAAGCTGCCGCTACTTGGTCACTAGGCAGAGGATTGTCTAAAAAGCGTTCTCCAATTTTATAGGCTGAAAAAATGGTCGGGACTACAATGTCGGCCTTCACTCCAACTATCTGAGTAGACCTACCTGATACCGTATAGTAACGCCCTACGGTAACTTTGTAGAAAGCCTTTGCCTCTTTATCTGTTACCGTTTGGTACTGAATCGTCCCTTTTCCATAAGTCTCTTCATCTCCTACAACAAGTGCCACTCCATAGTCTTGCAGGGCTTGTGCAACAATCTCTGCTGCAGAGGCAGAAGCACGCGAGGTAAGAATGACAAGAGGCCCATCGAAGGAAAGTCTTCCGTCGAGGTTGCGTAAGTATTTGATCTCACCTCGAGAATATTTAGAGATTACGATCACCCCTTTCGAAATAAAAAGCCCTGCGATCTTTACCGCTTGCGATAAAAATCCTCCGGCATTTTCCCGCATATCGAGCACAATTCCTTTTAAAGGAGCCTCTTTTTTCAGCTTTTTAATTGCATCACGCATGTCTCTTTCTGCGCTCGATTGATGCCCCCCTTCGTAAAAAGATGGGAGGGTAAGAACACCTATATGTCCATCTGCACAAGGTACAGATCGGCTCTGCAACCGCTCTTCGTTCATTTTAATTTTTTCACGCCGAAGAGTCACTTCATAGATTTTGGGATCCCCTTTACGAGTAAGTCCTAGTTTCAAATCTTTTTTTCCATCGCCCTTCATCGCCTCTAAAACCTGATTATAAGTCATTGGCTCGACTGACTTCCCATCGATCTGTGCAATGCGGTCCCCTATTTGAACTTTCTTGCTCTTCTCTGCAGGCCCCTCACTCACAAAATCTGCAACAATGACTCCATCCAGTCCCTCGCGCAAAACCACTCCCACACCCTCAAACTGCTTCTCAAGCGCCGTACGCATTTGAAGAGCCTCTTCTGGACTAAAGTAAGATGAGTGAGCATCTAAACTTTTGGTGAGTGCACGGAGGCTATGAAGAGCCAATTGATGCTCTCTCATATTTTCTTGAGCCAGATAAGCTTCTTCTTTTCTCTGAAAACGCCTCTCCCATAAAAGAAAAATCTTCTCCCGTTCTTTAGGAGACCACTCATCCATTCCATTGAGTCGTTTCTCCTCCATGAGGACCCTGACAAGCTGTCTTCGAATGCGGCTTTTCAACTGAGCTTCAGAGCTAGAATAGGAGAGATGAGCCTCCCCCCTCTGTTCCTCTAGATCATGAGCTGATAAAATAAGCTCTCTTTCTATCTCCAAACGCCACTTTGCGGCCCGTTTAATCGCTTGTGAGGCCAGTTCATTTAAAGCAGCAAAACTAGAAAGATCATCATCACCGTAGCGCTTAACCCCTTTTTCCAGCTGCTTATTTGATAGACGAGATGCCGCTGCCACCTCACTGTTTAATAGATACATTTTTGGAGCATCAAACTGCTCAATATATGTTTTAACAGCTCTTTTTATGAGGGCTGGGGTCACATCTGAATGCTCCACATGGAGGCTCAGCATTTCATCAAAAGTTTCACGCACATCTGTTTTTTTGAGCTTTGGACTGGCATAGAGGGTAAGGCAGGCGAAGAGGAATAATAACATCGGTCTCATCTCTCCCTACTTATCTGAATTAAAAATATTTTTACATTTCTATTTTTCGGGAAACTCTAATTCAGTCGAAATTCCAAAATTCAAGTGGATTTCAGAAAGAAAAGATCTCTTTTGAAGAGTTAGGACCGACTACTAACAATCAAAGGTTTATGAAAAGAAGCCCCCTGCCTAAAAGATGTTAGATATGGAATAACCACGTAAATCAAACCTCCCTTTTCTCTTCTGCGAGGGATATGCTTTGCAAATAAATCGATCTCAATATATAGTTTGCTCTATTCCTATTGAAAACCGGAAGGAGACAGGCCTAAGATGCCGACAATCAATCAACTCATCCGCCAGGGGCGCACGCCCAAAAAGAGACGCAAAAAGTCTCCAGCCTTGAATAAATGCCCTCAGAGACGTGGCGTTTGCCTTCAAGTAAAGACAAAAACACCTAAAAAGCCAAACTCTGCACTTCGAAAAGTCGCTTGGGTGCGTCTATCTAATGGCCAAGAAGTCATCGCCTATATCGGCGGAGAGGGTCACAACCTTCAAGAGCACAGCATTGTACTAGTCCGAGGAGGAAGAGTAAAAGATCTTCCTGGGGTTCGTTACCATATCGTACGCGGAGCTTTGGACTGTTCAGCAGTTCAAGACCGTAAGCAAGCTCGTTCGAAATACGGAGCCAAAAGGCCTAAATAAAGGAGTCATCCAAATCCATGTCACGTAGAAGAAAAGCCGAAAAGCGCAAAGTCGATCCAGATCCTAAGTACAATAGTGTTGTTCTTTCTAAGCTTATCAACAAAATAATGATTGGCGGGAAAAAATCTCTAGCACGTAGCATCATCTATGACGCTGTGGAAAAGTTCGCGCAAAAAGTGAAAGCAGACAATCCCATGGAAGCTTTTGAGCAAGCACTTGAGAATGCAAAGCCTACTCTTGAGGTAAAGTCTCGTCGAGTTGGGGGAGCTACCTACCAGGTCCCTATCGAAATTTCACCGGATAGACGTACTTCTATGGCAATGCGTTGGATCATTCGTTACTCGCGTGAAAAAGTAGGGCGTTCTATGGTCGATGGACTCAGCTCTGAACTGGCTGATTGTTTCCAGAATCAAGGCTCTACAATCAAAAAGAAAGACGACACACACCGCATGGCTGAAGCCAACCGCGCCTTTGCGCACTACAAGTGGTAATCTCAAAAGGAATATAATAGAAAATGGCAGCACAACAACGCCCAGAAACTGATCAATTAAAAAATGTCCGCAATATCGGCATCATGGCTCACATCGATGCGGGTAAAACGACTACAACCGAGCGTATCCTGTTCTACTCCGGACGTCTCCACCGCATTGGAGAGGTTCACGAAGGAGCCGCGACCATGGACTTCATGGATCAGGAGAAAGAACGTGGCATCACGATCACTTCTGCTGCAACCACCGTTTATTGGGATAATTGCAAAATCAACATCATTGACACTCCAGGACACGTTGACTTCACAGTTGAAGTAGAGCGCTCCCTCCGAGTTCTCGATGGTGCTGTTGCTGTATTTGATGCGGTTGCCGGTGTGCAACCTCAGTCCGAGACAGTCTGGCGTCAAGCAACCCGCTACAACGTTCCTCGTATTGCATTCATCAACAAAATGGACCGCGTCGGTGCAGATTTCTTTGCAGCCGTTGAGTCCATGAAGGAAAAACTTGGAGCAAACGCAATCCCTGTTCACTGTCCTATTGGAGCAGAAGGCGGCTTCCAGGGTATGGTTGACCTCATTACAATGAAGGCCTATCTCTTCCTAGATGAGACCATGGGAGCAAAGTACGATACTGTAGATATCCCAGCAGATCTCGTTGAAAAATCACAAGAGATGCGCCATGCGCTTCTCGAAGAACTAGCTACAATCGATGAATCTGATGAAGAATTCATGATGAAAGTACTAGAAGCTCCTGACAGCCTCACAGAAGACGAAATTCACGCTGTGATCCGTAAAGGAGTTGTCACTAACAAATTCAATCCTGTCCTCTGCGGAACAGCATTTAAGAACAAAGGGGTACAACCTCTTCTTGATGCAATTACCCGTTGGATGCCCTCTCCTATAGACAGAGGCACCATTAAAGGATTTAACGCAGACAGCGACGACGAGATGGCTCTAGAACCTAAAGATGACAGTCCTCTCTCGGCTCTAGCCTTCAAAGTAATGACCGACCCTTACGTCGGACGTCTTACTTTCGTACGTGTCTACTCTGGAATTCTCGAGAAAGGTGGAACCCTACTTAACACGACTAAAGGAAAAAAAGAGAGAGTATCTCGATTGCTTGAAATGCATGCCAACCAGCGTAAGGATTGCGATGCATTCTTTACTGGTGACATCGCCGCTTGCATCGGCCTAAAACACACTTCAACAGGAGATACCCTCTGCGCAGAAGGGAACCCTCTTATTCTTGAGAAGATGGACTTCCCTGAGCCTGTTATCTCCATGGCTATTGAGCCCAAGTCAAAAGCAGACAGAGAAAAACTCTCAGTAGCTCTTGCTGCTCTTTCAGAAGAAGATCCTACCTTCCGTGTTTCCTCTGACGAAGAGACTGGACAAACCATCATCGCTGGAATGGGAGAACTTCACCTTGATATTCTTCGTGATCGCATGATGCGTGAATTCAGCGTTGAAGCGAATGTTGGGAAACCTGAAGTCTCCTACAAAGAAACCATTACCAAACCAGGTAAGGCCAACACTAAGTACGTCAAACAGAGTGGTGGTCGCGGACAATACGCTCACGTTGTTCTTGAAGTCGAGCCAAACGAGAAAGGAAAAGGCAACGAGGTTGTTAGCAAGATTGTTGGTGGAGCGATCCCCAAAGAGTACATCCCCGCTGTTATCAGTGGAGTCAACAGCTGTCTTGATACAGGTGTTATTGCAGGCTACAACATGGTCGATGTCAAAGTTGCGATCACATATGGATCCTTCCACGAGGTGGATTCAAATGAGATGGCCTTTAAGATCTGCGCATCCATGGCCCTAAAGGAAGCGGCTCAAACATGCTCTCCTATCCTCCTTGAACCGATTATGAAAGTGGTTGTTACCACTCCTGATCAGTTCATGGGAGATGTAATTGGTGACCTCAACCGTCGCCGTGGAAAAATCATGGCTCAAACCCCACAGAAGGGCGGTATCGTAGAGATCGAAGCCGAAGTTCCCCTAAGTGAGATGTTTGGCTACTCAACACAACTCCGTTCTCTCTCTTCTGGACGTGCTACCTATGCTATGGAGCCGAGCCACTTTGAGAAAGTTCCGAATAAAATCCAAGAAGATGTCACGTCTGGGAAAAGACGCTAAAAAAAGGTTAATATGGCAAAGCAAGCAACAAAAAAAACCACTAAGCCGGTCTCTAAACAGAAGATCCGCATCCGTCTTAAAGGATACGATCAGCGCGTTCTGGACCGTGCTGCTCTAGATATAGTAGAAACAGTAAAAGGTTCTGGAGCACGTGTAGCAGGCCCGATTCCTCTTCCTACAAAGAGAGAGATTTATACTGTTCTCCGCTCTCCTCATGTTGATAAAAAGTCTCGTGAGCAGTTTGAGATGCGCACACACATCCGCCTTCTCGATATTCTAAACCCAACACCTGACACCATCGATAAGCTCAAAATTCTTCCTATTGCAGCTGGTGTTGATATTAAGATCAAAGCGTAAGCAAGCTCTGAACAGCTGTTAACTTTAAGGCCGCTCTGCTAACCCAGAGCGGCCTTTTTTAGCTAAAGCGTCTGGCTACCAAATGTGAGAGCAGAACAATGCCTGAAAAAATTGATGATAAGAATACATACTCACAGAGCTTTGGGTGTCTGTTTTCGATCAATATTGCAAGACCTATTCCCATCACAGCAAGACTAAAGGTAGCCAAAACCCCAGCCTTATACGTTAGTACATTACTCACTACACCATAGAGAAGACTAAACCCAAATATATGTGGCGATAACCCCGGCATCTCAGATAAAACAAGCTCTTTAAGCCTTGGAAAGACTCTAAGTGAGACCACTCCAACCCCCATCGCCAAAAGGGAAAGCGAGGGATAGGGATTGGCGATAGAGGCACACCCAACAGCTGTTAGAGCAGCAGCTGCCCCCAATTCAAGAAACACCTCTCTGTTCGAAACCAACTCCATTATAAAAATTCCCATCTTGAAAAAATTAAAAGCACATCTTACAATAGCCCAAACAAAAACAAAGGGAATTGTATGTCAGTAGGAGCTATTGGAGCAAGTATCATAGATTCATTAGGAGCGAATCAAGCAAGCTGCTTAGGAGCTCTGGGAACAACAGTCTTGGTCTATTTAGCTGCTCAAGCGCTCTCTAATAGAGAGCATGACCCCAGTTTGTTCACAAAAGTAACTGTTACAACAGCTCTTCTTGCAGCAACAGCTCTGCACGGAAATGCCTTTGGAATAGCTGGTCTAGCTGCGGGGGCACTTGCTACAACCGCTATCGCTCCCCCGTTAACAGACAAAGAGCAGGAAGGTATTGAGTTCCCAATAAAATTGCATTCTAGAGAATGGTGTATTGGACTGTCTGCCACCTTTGTTACATCATTTTTCCTTCTCCGTCTACAGCAAGACCTGCTGTGGTGTGGTATAATAGCGGGCGCTGCAGGAAGTCTGGGAGGCTTACCTCTATCAAGAGGATCCTCTAAAGTGACAGGCATTACAGCTACTCTCTTATCCACTGCAATAGGAGGACTCTCCTTTGGTTTATCTCAATTAGCCGGGAGAACAATTACACAGCGCGTAGAGACTGGCGCTTTCACAGCACTTTCAGCAGCAGCTTCTACTATCCTTTGCTCCCCCATCGTAAGAGCCTATCGCAACGCAGGATGATCACCACCAGCCGCCTAACAGGTTATTCTATAGCCGCTATCTCTGGCTATCTTGTTGGAGAGACTGTTTTTGTGAATCCCTTACGAACAATGGGATTTGTTGAACAAGTAGTGCAAGGGGTAGCTACAGCACTTATCACAAAAGCCACATTGGAAAGGATTCCCCCAACTTGCCAAAAACGCCCCATCAAACATTTAGAAAAGGCAACCTTTCTTTGCACAGGTGGCGGGATTATTTCCGCTATAATTGGCAAGCAGCTCCCCTATCCTACGGGACCAAACTCTATCATCACCCTTTCTCTTCTCGTATTAGCAGCTGGGTTGAGTGCAATAGGCACATCCGAACTAACTAAACTAAGCCAGAACAAGCCAGAAAGAAGCGCTCTTATCCATACATTTACATTAAGTGCTATCCACTCATGCCCACTCATGCGGTTCGGAGTCTTATCTGGCACAGTGGGGCTAGCCATCCTCCCTAAAAAAAATTCTGGTGAACTCCTTAAAAAACTTGCTTTTTCAGCAATTCCCTTTTTGGGAGAGATTGCCTACACCCGTAAGATCGGTTGGCTCAATACAGCTTGGGCTATTGCAGGGATGGGCATTTTTGGGCTTATTACGGCAGCGGTCACCAAAGAAATCCAAGAGTTCATCGAACCTCCTAAGAGAAGAAAAAAAAAGAGATTTCCGATCAGCAAAAGTCCTAGACATCAGCTAGAAAGACGACTCGGAGAGGAGGCCAAGCAAAACTTCCTCAAGGATAAGCAGGGTAATTCGGGTCAGGTCGGAATATTCGATCGTAAGGGGGACGTCCTAGCTCGCGGAAGCACTTAGAGACCACCTTGTCTTCTACAATCGTAAGGTAGTAGTGATTTTCATAAACGAGCTCATTGTTCATAGAGATGCGCTCAATATATTCAAAACGAACAGTCCCTTTTCCCATGTCATATACAGCATACGGATCACCATATGTTCTTGTAATCTGACTCACAGGCATCCCAAGAGAAATCTCATTATATTCAAGACGGTTGAGCGCAGAGAGAGAAGAGCAAAACAATAGTCCAATAAGTAAAATCCTCATTTTTCTTCCTTTCTCTCCCAGATTTTCCCTCGAATCACAGTGCGGAACTGATCTGGAGTTGCGTACTCTGCACGCATCAAATAGCCACCATCTTCCTGTTTCTCGTAAAACTCAAATCCTTCAAAGCCTAAATCATTATTACGAAATTCCCAGGCGATCAAGTCATCCTTGATGATCCCTTTTCCTGTTATAGTCCCAAGGGAGGCATTTTCTAGTTGAATCACAAACTGGGTAGGTGTTAGGTCGCTGATTCTAAATTGGTTTTCCATGACGTCTGGTACACCTGAGATTTCCACTTCTTGAAGAGCTGCAATCGCTCCGTCTGTATCAGGTTCTTTTGGCTCCCAACGAGTGTAAAAATTGAGCTCTTCATCGGACATGGAAAGGGTAATTTTTCCTTCTCCAAGCCATTTTTGAGGACTAAATAAAAATGCATGCTTTTTCAAAACATAAACCTTCTGCTATAGATACTTTGTAAAATCCCCAATGCGCTCATTGTCGTCAAAATCGACGATCCGCCGTAGGAGACCATCACTAAGGGCACTCCCGTAATAGGCAAAAACCCACACATCATCCCTAAGTTTACCACAATATGCATAGCCAAGTAGATCACAATCCCAACAGAAAGGAGTCGCCCAAAGCGGTCTTTTGCTACTGCGGTCACTTGAAGACTAACATAAATCAAACCGAAAAAAATGCCGAGCAAGAAAACAACCCCCAAAATACCGAACTCTTCAGCAAAAGCTGGAAAGACAGAATCTGTCCTACCAGCAGGTAGCCATTGCCCCTTGGTAAATTCACTTTTTTGCCAGCCACTTCCTGTCACTCCTCCAAGAGCAATTGCAGTCTGTGCAGCCTTTTGGTGGTAGGTGTTGGGGTTAAGTCGTTCATACTGGTAGTCTTTTACTACTTTTGTGACATAGGGACGCAACTCTTCGTGATCCAAAATACCTACAAAAAATAGGCTGCTAAAAGCAAATGCTGCAACTGCAACTGTCCCCATCGCAATGACCACTTGTCTTTTAATTCCTCCAAAGTAGAAGAGGACAAGGGCTATCGGAAACAAAACAAGCGCTGTCCCCAAATCTGGCTGCTTTAAGATCAAAAGAAAAGGGATGAATGCCACGGCTATCGACTGCCAAGCAGAAGGCCAGGTAGATGCCCTCTCTCCCTTCCGATCTAAAAACCAGCTAAGAGCGAGCACTACAATGAACTTAGCACACTCGGATGGCTGAAATGTAAATCCACCTATCCGATACCAGCGATGCACTCCCTGAATCGAGGGGACAAAAAACAGGCCTACAAGCATCAAAATCATCCCCGCATACAAAATCCAGGTCCACTCCCGCAGCTTCTGGTAATCTGTCCCACTTAAAAATAGAAAGACGCCCCACCCAATGGCATAAAACTGCAACTGCTTTTTGACGTACGGAGTGAAAAAGCTACCGAACTCTAAATCTTGCAGCTCCACTGTTGTAGAAGAGACAACTAGAAGGCTGATCACCATCAAAGAAAGAGAAAGAAGCACAAGGCGATAATCGATATACCTGAGTAGTTGACGGTTCCACATGCAGCCTAGTATAATCAGCGTCACTTATGGAAGTCCATACGATTCACTTGAAAACAGTTAACTCAACAAGCACGTTTGCAAAAGAGCATGCTGCTAAGTTCGATCCAAAAAAAATCACCTGCGTTGTGGCCGATGAGCAGACTGGAGGGCGAGGGCGCACTTTGCAAAGGCACTGGATCTCACCAAAGGGCAATCTTTTTTTCTCCCTCTTCTTCTGCCTTGAATTTGGAGATCCTCTCCTCCCTAATCTTGCCCAGCTTATCGCCTTCTCTGCCTGTCAATTTCTCCGCACCCAAAATGTCCCCGTCCAACTCAAGTGGCCCAACGATCTTTTTCTAAATGAAAAAAAACTCGGAGGAACCCTTGTAGAAACTACACAGGTCCATCAAAAAACAGGGGTAGTTATAGGCCTGGGGCTGAATGTGAATACCCCCATCGAGACAACCCAACCAACAATTTCTCTCTTCGAGACAACCAAAAAAACTTGGGGCCTTACCTTTATTCGTGAACAAGTCATCGACCGCTTCCAAAAAGATCTTGAAAAAGGCTTCTTCCCAAGGGAGTTTGAAAAGCTCCTAGTCTTTAAAAATGAGCCCATCACCTGCAATACAGGCAAGGAAACCCTCGAGGGGGTCTTCATCGGAATCAATGAACTCGGGCACTTGAAGCTTAAAAAAAACGATGGATCAGTCCTCACCTTCGCCTCTGGCGATATCTTCCGCATAAGAAAAGACTGCTGAATTACTGGTTTTGAAGAAAGCTCTCATCAGGGATGACCATCAGATCAGGATAAATCTTATGGCGCAGGATGTTTCCAATTGCATCAAGAGTGGCCCCTGTTGCAGAAAAGCATGAAGTGCAATTGCCACTGTAGGCAATCAGTACCCGATTGTCTTCCACTTTGAGTACTTCTACCCCCCCTGCATCGAGCTCAACATAAGGGCGAATCTCTTTTTCCACTACCTCATCAATCACGGCTTTCTTCTGTGAATCTGAGAGCTCCTCCCAACCGGGGTAGACCTGCCTCTCTCCCCCTTCCATTTCAGGTGGTGCTACGTAAACATCTTCAATCGGAATATCCATACATGATTCAGTGGCTGCATCGATAGCGTCTATAAGGAAATTAAGATGAGCAGTCTCTTTAGAAAGTTTCTGCTCAATCAAATCAGCAGAAAGCCGTTTTGCTTGCATGTAGTTTTTGCGAAGAAGAAGAGCAGCAGCTGCGTCAGCTGTTTCCAAAAGGCTCGGAGGACCAAAGGCTGCATATTTACAATCTGCAATCACTCCATCTTCTTCATCGATCAAAAGAGCTAAAGTAAGAGATTTCCCGTCTCCAAGCATCTCAGCTTGGCAGACACGCATCCCTTTGGCCTTTGCATCTTCTTCTATAAACAAAACAGAAGGGACGCGAAGCGTATCCAATTTCTCTTCAAAGACTGCAACTAGTTGATCAATCTCTTTCTGCGTTGTTTCATCAGAAAGGACAAAACTAACAGCTGCATGGGCTAGATCAGCATCCACTTGGCAACTCTTTAACACTTCTGCAAGCCTTCCGTTCCCCGTTGTTGCAAAAATCCCCTGCTGCTTGAGTAGCACTTGCAACCGTTCTGAATGTATCCCTTCAAACGCAATTACAGCGCAGTTAGCAAGCCGCTCTACTTCTTGAAAAAAAACTTTTCCACCAAGAGCTAGACACTTAGTTTCTAAAAGATCGCGTAGTCGCCCAATCTCCATCGCATAGTGGTCTGTTTTTTCATAAGAGAGTTCCAATGCTCTCGCAAGTGTGGAAAGGGACGCATAAGGAAGGTCTTCTCCCCCAAAAGCAAAAGGAGCCACGTCCTCTTTAGCAAGGATACCTCCTACTTGACCGGGACAATGAAGCAGGGCTCCATCAAAGGTAATAAAATCAGCATCGATCCCCATGAGATACCGTTTCCCAACAGCACATCCTACATCAACATGTAAACGGACATCGTGTTCTCGACAGACAGCACTTAGATCATGTATCGGTTGAATCACACCTGTTAAGGGGTGAGCAAAAGAAATACTCAACAGACTACTACGAGCTCGCAATGCCTCTTGCAGCGCGCTTGGGGTTAGTTGACCTTGAGAATTAACTGGAAGAATCTTCCCCTGAACTTCAAACTTCTCAAGTCGCTGTATTCCTTCCAAAATACTTGACTGTTCTGTTTCAAGAGAAAGAATATGTGTTCTTCCTGTCTCCCGTATCGAATCCATGTAATGAGAGAGGAGCACTTGGAAATTCGCGCTAGCTCCACTAGCTGCTAGATGGAAAGAGCCTTCTAATTCACCTAGGAGAGAGCCCATTTTGTTTTTAATTCTGCCTGTAGAAGCAATGAGCCAGTGCTCATGCAAATCCTGCGCCATCTGCTCAATCAGCTCCTTTGAAGGGCGAGTTTTCGTATGATTATCTAAAAAAATCCAATCAGCCATTTGAGACCTTTTTACATTCTCCGTTTGCGTATTCGTAAATAACAGGCACTCCTGTTGCGAGTTCAAGGTTAAGAACCTCTTCTTTCGATAGGTTGTCTAGATGCATGATAATGGAGCGAAGAGAGTTTCCATGTGCAGATACAAGGACATTTTGCCCACTTGCTAGATGAGGGATAATCTTCTCCTGAAAATAGGGAATACTTCTTCCAGCAGTGTCTGCAAGACACTCCCCATTAGGAGGAGGAACATCATAACTACGCCGCCAAATGTGAACCTGCTCATCCCCATATTGTTCTCTTGTCTCCTGCTTGTTTAGGCCTTGAAGATCTCCATACATCCGCTCGTTGAGCTCCCAGGACTCGATTACAGGAACTGTCGATTGAGCTGCTTTGGGATTGTGGATTTTGCCCCACTCTTCAAGTTTTCCCTTACCAGAGTGAAGAACAACGGGGACTTTGCCCCCTTTGTGCTCACTCATCATAATCATAGCAGTCATCTGAGCTCTAGAAAGAGAGGAGACGAATATCACATCGATCGGGATATCAGAGATTTTTTTACCCGCCTCAATCGCTTCTTGGATCCCTTCCTGGCTCAATGGGATATCAACCCAACCCGTAAAGAAATTTCTTTTATTCCACTCCGATTGTCCATGGCGTACTAAAATTAGCTTTGCACTCATTGTATATCTCCTCTTCCCGCCAGTATAACCTACTACTAGTTAAATCAGGAATTGAAATTGCTTTTTAGGGGGGAATCTAGTATGCTGTCCCCATGGAAAAGAAACGTTTAAGTAAAGTTTTAGCATCTGCAGGCATCGCTTCCAGGCGAGCTTGTGAAGAGCTGATTTTTGATGGAAAAGTATCGGTCAATGGGGAGATTGTCCTCAAACCTGAAACCCATGTGAACCTGAAAGAGGATGATGTACGCGTCGAAGATCAGAGAATTCACTCTGAAGAAGCTAAAGCCTACTACCTTCTCAACAAGCCCTTTGGGTTTATCTGCAGTAATAAGCCGATGGAGAGAAAAAAGCTCGTCATCGACCTATTCCCTCAGGAGAAACGTCTCTTTACCGTAGGAAGACTCGACAGAGATACAACAGGTCTTCTCATCGTCACCAATGATGGACACTTCTCACAAAAAGTGATCCACCCAAGTTCAGACATCGAAAAAGAGTATTTAATCAAAACGACCCAAGAAATAGATCACGAACACCTAAAAAGAATTTCGAAAGGGGGCATGGTTGAAGGCTTCTTTGTTAAACCTGTTTCTGTAAAAAAAGTGCGTCGTGGCACTTTAAAAATCATCGTTAAAGAAGGCAAAAAACGAGAAGTACGCGTCCTTGTCCAAAAGGCTGGACTTCGCATTGTTAGCCTCTGCCGCATCCGCATTGGAGGCCTTACAATGGGCAACCTCCCTGAAGGAACTTTTCGGGAAATGAGCGACGCAGAAAAAGAAGCCATATTCAAAAATTGATCGATCCATTACCATAGGGTTCTATGCTAACGATCGCCCGACTATTTGGAAAATCTCCCTTTGCTCCCCTTCAGACTCATATGGGTCGAGTAGCCAGTTGCATGGAGAAGCTTACCAAGATTTTTGAGTCTCTAGCCAAGAACAAAACCGACAAAATCGAACGCCTCGTTGAAGATCTCTCCCAGCTAGAGCACGAAGCTGACCTTACCAAAAACGATATCCGTAATCATCTACCAAAAAGCATCTTTATGCCGATTGATCGGGCTCATTTCCTTGAAATCTTGGCAACCCAAGACTCGATTGCCGATAAAGCAGAAGAAGTGGGACTTACCCTTTCCCTCCGCCCTCTTGCGGGTTACGATTCTTTCCAAGAAGACCTCTCTAGATTCTTTATTAAAGCTTCAGAAGTGTTCTGGGATGCCAAACGAATCATCGAAGAAATCGACGAGCTTCTAGAGTCTGCCTTCGGAGGAATAGAAGCAGAAAAAGTAAAAACCATGGTCGAAGAGACTGCCTTCAAAGAACACAAAGCACAAAAGCTCAAACAAGAGCTTCTCAAGAAACTATTTGTTGAAGGCGAAAATCTATCTGCACCTGCTTTTCACCACTGGCTCCGCCTGACAGAAGACATCGGAGCGCTAGCACAGCTCTCAGAAAAACTTGCCAACCGAATCCGCATGGTTCTCGAACTAAAGTAAAGTAACATGGCTACTGAAACGCTACTCACTGTTATTGTCTTGCTCGTTGGATTCTATATGGCCTGGAACATTGGGGCTAACGACGTCTCCAATGCGATGGGGACCTCTGTCGGCTCCAAAGCTCTTACGCTGCGCCAAGCAGTTATCATCGCTGCCATCCTAGAATTTTGTGGGGCCTACTTTATCGGAGGTAATGTCTCTGAAACCATGCAAGGGGAGCTCATTGATATCTCTCAGTTTGCAGGAGATCCGAAAACACTCATCTATGGGATGTGTGGCGCACTTCTAGGAACTGGGATTTGGCTGCAGCTTGCCTCCTATTTTGGACTGCCTGTCTCTACTACACACGCAATCGTCGGCTCTATCTTAGGTTTCGGAGGCCTAACTCTCGGCCTTTCTGGAATAGAGTGGGGCATGATCGGCTCGATCGCAATGAGCTGGGTCCTCTCCCCTGTCATGAGTGGATTCATCTCCTTTTTTATTTTTCGCGTCTTACAAAGAAGGGTCCTCTATACCCTCAACCCTGTCCTTGCAACAAAGCGACTCCTCCCTCCATTGCTATTCATTGTCTTCTTCGTTTTCTCTTTAAGCCTTGTGTTCAATGGACTTGGACGACTCAATATCGTCTTCACCTTTCCTCAAGCACTTCTTGTAAGCATACTCTGCGGTGCGATCGCCTGCGGAATAGGATTCATTGTAACAAAGAGACTACCCACACCGAAAACTTCGCAAACTCCAAATGCTCGTTTCCTCCCTCAGACCTTGATTAGCCTCGAAAAGGCGATTAAACACCTCCGGCGCGTCCGCACAGGCTCTCTGGATTCTACTCACGACAAAATCACAGGCCTCTTAGAGGAGATGCACACTCTTAAAAGAGAGATGCGCAAAAAAACACAGTTCCCCAAGAGAACCTCCGAGTATGACGTTATAGAAAAAATATTCGCCTACATGCAAATCATCTCTGCTTGCTTTGTGGCCTTTGCTCACGGCGCGAATGACGTTGCGAACGCCATTGCTCCGGTAGCATCCGTTCTTCAAACCATCAAATCAGGTGCACTCACTGCAGCAACAACTGTTCCCTCTTGGCTTCTCGCCTTCGGCGGCGTCGGCATCGTTGTCGGACTTGCCACATGGGGCTGGCGCGTCATTGAAACTATCGGACGCAAAATTACAGAACTCACTCCCACAAGAGGCTTCTCTGCAGAATTCGGTGCTTCGATCACCATCCTGCTCGCCTCTAAAATGGGCTTCCCTATTTCTACAACACATTGCTTAGTCGGATCTGTCCTAGGAGTTGGCATTGCTGGAGGTATCCGAGCGATCAATCTACGAACACTACGAGAAATTGCCATGTCATGGGTGATCACCCTACCAGCAAGTGCTCTTATGAGCATTTTATGCTTCTATGCGCTACGAGCAATTCTCGGATAGAAAATTTTACTTCATTTTACTTGCCAAATAACACCTTGATCGCTACCTTTTCTTCCAACGAAAAAAAATAAAGGAGCTATTCCATGGTTACAACACCCTCATCCACTACAACTCCAGATACTGCTACAAAAGCTACGCCCGCTGCGGCAGCTACACCAGCTAGCACTGAAACTGGATCAACAAAAAAAGCGAGCCCTGCATCTTCGACAAAAAGCAGCTTGAGCTCTGCTGCACCTGAAAGAAGTTTTTCTGAAAAGTGCAAGTCAACAGGTAACAGCGCCAAGTCTATGGCCTCTAATGCTTGGGCAAAAGCTAAGTCCCTATTTTGGGGTGTGCTCGGCCTGCCTAAGGCTCTATATAACAAAATTACAGGTGGAATTAAGGCGCTATTCTGGGGCACATGGAATGGTGCAGTAGGACTAGTTACTCCAAAAAAACCGGTTCCTCAAACCCCCGTTCCCCCTTCCCCCAATCCGAAGCCGTCCTCAATTTTCGACACCATTACCGAAAACCCCAAAGAGTCTGCTGCTGACTTTGCAAAGCAACCTATCCCATTTATCGGACGTGTAGTTGCAGCAACTCTTGCTGGTCCAAAAGGCTTTCAAGAATGGGCCACCCAAAAAGATAGTCCCTGGATAGAATTCATAGCCGAGTTCAAAGGCCTTTTTGACCACAAAGAGATCTTTGCTAAAGAAAACCAAATACTCGGTCAGTTACAGGCCCTCTCCAATCCTTTCGGACCAGAAAAACCAAACGAGTTCTTTATCGAGCTTGCTCAGAAAAATCCTAACCTTATTGCAAAAGCTATTTGCAAAACCTCTGAAAAAATTATTGCAGCGCTTGGAGATGAAAAATCTAACATTGGTGGGGCAAAAGTCCTTAGAGAGCTTTTCGGCACCCTTCTTCCTCAATTCGCCGAAAAGGTAAAAGAAGAGCCAGCCCTTATCAAAGAGTTCTACAGCCTGAAAGATACAGGTGCCATAAAGGCCTTCCTTGCTTCGCATCTTCCCACAAACGCTGATAAAACCATTCTAGACGAAGCGGACCTGCCTCTTTGGGAATTGCAATCAAAGGAATATGCAGCTTTCCTTGGACAACAAGTAAATGCAGTTAATCTAGTAGAAGCATTTAAGACTTCCCTAATTGAAGAGATCACTCCTGCTGACCTTGACATTTGCGCGGAGCATCTAAAAGAGCAATACCCTGTTATCGCAGCAGTAGCTACAGCGTGCAAAGCTTATGCGGAAAATGAAGACACCACTACAAAGGCTGCAAGACAGCTTTCAGAAGCTTATAACGTCTTAAGCTCCTTCTACGCACAGCTTTCATAAAAATTCCTGGCTTGAAATCCCTCATTCTCTAGAATGAGGGTTATGAGCCGTCGACTCCCAATCATCACCACCCTCCTCTGCGTGTTACTCATGTGTAGCTGCGGCAGTTCCAGAAAAACCTCTGGCTATCAGATAGGGATTGACCCTTCCTGGTATCCACTTCAGGTTGCAGGGCAAGAGAAAAGCATCCTCGCCTTCTCTATCGATCTACTTGTTTCCATCGCAAAAAAAGAAAATCTTGAGCTTTCCGTCACCAATATGAGCTGGGACAATCTTCTCTGGGGCCTGCGTGAAAAAAAATATGATGCCATCCTCTCCCCTATGCATCCTTATACCTTCTATCTCAAAGAGTACTCCTTCTCAGATCTCTATCTATTAACAGGGCCTGTTCTAGTGGTTCCAGCGACCTCTCCCTTCTCCGACTCTAATGACCTTCAAGGGAAGATGATCGGTGTTGTTATAGGATCCTCAGCAGCTCTTTCCTTGCAAAAAGCACCCGGCGTTATCCTTCGAGGGTTCGACTCTGTAGCCGAGACCCTATCTGCACTCAACGACCTGCAAATAGAAGCTGCAGCCATCGATATCCTCCTAGCCCAAGACTTCGCCAGAAACCTCTACCCAGGCAGATTCAAATTTATCGGCCACCCTTTAAGTGAAGATGGCCTTCGCCTCATCAGCTTATTCAATAAGGCAGCTCCTCTTATCAAGAGATTTGATAAAGGACTGATCGCCCTGAAGAAAAGCGGTGAATATGATGCTCTATTAAGAAAATGGGGACTTTCTCCAGACGAGGCTCCCGTTGCCAATCTCGACGAACTCGTTGAATCCTTCCTTAAGGACATCTTGTAAAAACCACTTATTCAGCAGTTTCTTGGCGCACACACCTAAAAAGAACCTGATCACCCATCTTCCTATCCCTCTTCACTTACTGAAAGAGGTAGAGTGGGTTGCTCGATGCGGATATCCGAGAATTTTTTGATACCATAAATCGTCCTTTCCTATTTTTTCTTAGTTGAAATTCCAGAATTTGATATAAAATTTACTAGATATGAAAATAGCAGGAAGAGTTTTTTACTTTGTGAGGCATGCCCCAACCCTGTGGAATGAGAAAAAACTTTGCCAGGGAGCAGCAGACATTGCTCTAAGTAAATCTGGGGAAAGAGCTTCGAAAAATTTTGCCAAACAACTTACTAATTTCTCACTTAAAGGCATCTGTTCAAGCCCATTAAGTCGCGCAAGATGTACCGCAGAAATGATATGTGAATATCATCCCAATGCTACTCTGACTATTATTGATGAGCTAAGAGAAAGAAACTGGGGAAGTCTGGAAGGCATTTCTAGCGCTGAAATGTATGCGATTGAGGAAAAAGAAGAGCGAGATCCTAGCTTTTTGCCTGGTCAAGGAATAGAAAATCGAAAAGATTTAAAGCACCGGGTTATGAAAGGGTTGAACAAGTCGTTTGAGATCGATCCACAACCGCTGATTGTTTCCCATGGAAGAGTGTTTCTCAGCCTTTGTGAATTATTGGAGTTAGAAAAAGTGAGGCAAGTTCC
Organism: Chlamydiota bacterium; assembly: GCA_021772375.1. Classification (GTDB taxonomy): domain Bacteria; phylum Chlamydiota; class Chlamydiia; order Chlamydiales; family Rhabdochlamydiaceae; genus Sacchariniichlamydia. Next base: position 49,703 of record JAJFME010000021.1, read on the forward strand.
AAACCTTGCTCTGATTCAGTTTAAATATGATGGCTCTAAGTGGTCGTCAAATCAACTTATATAGGCCCAAAATTATGATAAGATGTATTTTTTTTCTTCTTTTTCTGTCCGGATTATGCGCGGATATTCTAGATGATCTTCATGAACATTTACCAGAAATCATCAAACGAGTCGACGAAGTGCAAGGCGATTTTTTAAAAGTAGAGCCACTACCTGATACAGGAGGATCTTTCATCAATTCTGTTTTTCTTGTCTCAACAACTGCTCAGGAAGAGCTAGTCTTAAAGGTTGAAAATCCAAACTGGAAAAATAAAAAAACTCTGAATGAGGTTGTTTCCATTCGTTTTTTAGATCAACATACCTCGATTCCCGTCCCTCATATTTTATTATTTGAGGACAATCTAGAACGTTCGCCATTTTCTGCTGAGTATATTTTGATGAATAGAATTGATGGAATCCCTCTTAATCATGAAATTGAGAAGATTTATAAAGATCGACCACTTTATACAGAGCTTTTATCCAATTTGGCAGATATCCTGGCAGAACTAAAAGAAATCCGTTTTGACAGCGTTGGCAATTTTACAAATTTTGAAAAATTAGAAGTGGGAGGGATAGTCGACTTTCCTACTTATACTGTCGAGAAGCCCTGTGCTTCTTTTTCAAAATATGCATCTCATTGGCTCCGCTATTATCAATCTGAAATGGAACGTCTTTCTCAATGTGGTCATCGAAACAGTTTCATTTTTCAGAAATACCTTCCCATCATGGAGAAGTGGTTAGCTGAGGATAAGCTTGCCCTTCTAGACACTCCTGCGGACATCTTTGTCTATAGCCACTTAGATTTTGTAATGAAAAATATCCTGGTCGATGGAGCTAAGATAAAAGCCATTTTAGACTGGGAGTGGAGTGGATCAGCTCTACCAGAGTTTGAAGGGAAAACGGGCTTGGATTTCTTGTTGACAGAGGAAGACCAACATCTTTTTGGAACTCTTTTGAAAGAACGGGGGATGGAGAGTTTCTTCGATGCACCACCTGCAAATAGACAGCTATTTTATAAAATCATCGGTGATATGTATGCTCTGATTTCATGTTATGAGTGGATCGAAGGAAAGCTAGAACATACAGCGAAATTTCTTGATCAAAAACTCGAACAGAGAATGGTGAAAGCTGCTGCGCAATTTGATATGGAACAGTATTTAGAAGCAAAAGTTTCCAATCTAGATGAGTGCATTCGGCAATTCGAAGCAATCGGAGAGTAAATGAAAAAATACATCGCTATGGGAATAGCCTTATTACTTGCCAAAGGATATTCCGCAGAAATTCTTGAAAGTAAAGTTCATAAAGACCTGAGCTTTATTCGCCATCCAAATAGGAAGTGGGTGGAACCTCGGTATACTTCTTCCGGTGACAAAATTCTCGATGTTGCCATTATTGGAGGAGGACAAACGGGACTGACAATGGCATTCTCGTTGATCCAACATAATGTTAATAATATTCTTGTTTTTGATGAGAACAGAGAAAACTGTGCTGGGTCATGGATCAATATTGGTCGTATGAAAACATTAAGAACTCCTAAATCTACTACAGGGCCTGACTTGGGGATCCCTGTCCTATCTGTCCAATCCTGGTACTCAGAAAAATATGGAGAAGACGCCTGGGAAAAACTCGACTATATTCCTAGGCTGGCTTGGCACGACTATTTAAACTGGTATCGAAGAGTCCTACACCTACCAGTGCAGTTTGAATCAACTATCGGGCCTCTTCATTGGAACCAAGAAGAAAAATGTTTTTCTTTTGTTGTAAGAAACAAACATACAGAAGAAACCCTATTTGCTCGAAAAGTCATATTAGCCGTGGGGCTTGAAGGATCAGGAGAATGGATGGTTCCAGACTTTGTTCGGCAAAATGTTTCTAAAGAGCTCTATTCTCAGGCAGTTTATCCAATTCCTCCAGAAAAACTAATGGGAAAAAAAGTTGGCATCTTAGGAGCTGGTCCGAACGCATTTGACCTTAGCTTGGTTGCTAGTCAGGCCGGGGCAAAATCTATTACCATGTTTTCTAAAAGAGATAAACTTGTGAATCTTCATTGCTTTAAATGGGGGGAATTTGCCGGATTTATGAAGTGCTTTACAGACCTGTCTGATGAAGACAAATATAAGTTCATTGCCCGAATGCATGAGATGGGGCAACCCCCCATTCCGAGCTGTGTCTCCTCTGCATACAACTTGCCCAATTTCCAAATACACTTCTCAAGTCCATGGAAGAATGCATATCAGAATGGAGACAGAGTTATTATCGAAACAGACCAGGGAGACTATGAATTTGATTTCTTGATCCTTGCCACTGGTTGGATCTGCGACCTGACAAAAAGAAAGGAACTAGTTAATTTCTGTGATTCTATTGCTACTTGGGAGGATCGATATGAACCACCAGCTAGCCAAAAATATGAAAAATTAATGAAATTTCCTTATTTAAATAGAGGATTTCAGTTTGTAGAAAAAGAGCCTGGCGAAGCTCCTTTTCTAAATGCACTGTTCAATATGACAGGGGGGGGATTGCTCAGTAATGGATTTTGTGCAGGCACTGGACTCACTGGAATGAAGTATAGTATTGATCTTGTGATGCATGAAATTGTCAAACAGCTCTTCTTAGAAGATACAGATATAATCTACAACTCTTTAGATACATATAATATTGAGGATTTTTATAATTAAGGAGATGCTGGACAAGCCTCTGAGCTCATTCCAGTCTCCAAATAGCCTTTTTCAAGCCGTTCAATTCGAATTTCTGGCAAAGCAATTGTTCAGCAGCTCCATAGTACAGACTGCTGAGATAAGAGTCCGGCTTACTGAAGCCCTCTCCACATCAAAAGATGCGGCATTTGTCGTGTTCGCTATACTGTTGTCGGACGCGAGCGAGTTCATCCTTGTCAACAGGACAGGGAAGGAGGCCCCAGACTAAGTTGGCGTAGTTGTGGATGGACTCATCTGTGGAAAATCGGCTCATATGAGCGATGTTTTGGATAGCGTATTCGGCCCATTTGTTGGGTTGTTGATAGAGCTCTTCTACTTTTTTCTGGGTTTCGTAATAGCTGGGAAGATCGTTAAGGACAAAGTAGCGATCTGCTTGTTTGCCACTAGAGGGCTCTAGAAGAGCGTTGTAGATGAAAAGGAAAGCTTCATGTTCTTCATCATCTTGTGCAAGGGATCGATCTTTAAGAGCATCTAGAGCTTTTGCAATCTTGGGGTGCTTTTTGTAGATATCCCAGGGGTTGTAGCTTTTTTCTTGAAGCATCTTGGCATTTTCTTCTGCAGTAGATCCGAATCCAAAAGGCCACCACTGATCCGTGATATCCTGGTGCATTTCAATACTGGCTCCATCTTCTGTCCCTATGGTGAGAGCCCCGTTCATGGCCATTTTCATATTGCCTGTGCCAGAAGCTTCTTGTCCGGCGCAGGAGATCTGCTCGGAGAGATCAGCAGCTGGGATGATTCTTTCTGCACGAGAAGCGTTGTAGTTTTCATAATAGACAACGCGCAGTTTCTCTCTTGCCTTTGGATCTTCTGCAACTCTGCGTCCCAAGCAGCTGATGAGCCGAATGATATTCTTAGCCATTACGTAACCGGGAGCTGCTTTTCCTCCGATAACGACCATCCGTTTGACTGCTCGTGCATCGGGATTTTCCTGCAGCTCTTGGTAGAGCATCACAGCGTGGAGAGTGTTCATGAGCTGTCTTTTGTACTCATGAATCCGTTTGATTTGCACATCGAAAAGAGCGTCTTCTCCAAATGGATCTGTGACACCTATTACATTTCCTTTTCCATCTCGCAAGGGGTTGTGTGCTTTTAAAAAATCACTGAAAGCTTGTTTATTCTCTCTTTTGATAGCTAAAAATTCTTCTTGAGCATCCGCATTTGAAGCAAATTTAGAAATTTGTTCGATCTGTTCGAGATCTGTGATCCATCCTTTTCCGATTCTTTTAGAGAGGAATTCTGCAAGCCCTGGATTACAGAGATTAAGCCAACGCCTCTGTGTCACACCATTGGTTACATTGACGAATTTCTCAGGATACATGTCATGGAAGTCCTTAAAAATCTCATTTTTGATGATCTCTGTATGGAGGGCGGCAACGCCATTGACACGGTGGCTACCATAGATGCAGAGGTTTGCCATCTTAACCTGTCCCCCTTCAATGATCGACATCCGTTTGACCTTCTCATTATCATCTGGATATTTCTCTCTGATAGAGCGGCAAAAGTCTGCATTAAGCCTTTGAATGATCCGGTATTGTCGAGGAAGGAGTTCTGCTAGACGATTTTCATTCCACTCTTCTAGAGCTTCTTTGAGAACGGTGTGATTCGTGTAGTTACAGCAGGTGCGGACTACTTCAAAGGCCTCTCCCCAACCGAAGTTGTGGTCTTTCAGTAGAAGATGCATCAGCTCTGCTACAACAAGAGCTGGATGAGTATCATTAATGTGGATTCTTACCTTATCTGGAAAAAGACTCATGTCTTTCGCATTCTGAGCAAAATGCTCAACAATATCTTTCACAGAAGCTGATGCAAGAAGAAATTCTTGCTTCAGCCGGACTCTTTTTCCCATCTCATTGTTGTCATTAGGGTAAAGAACATCTGTCAAAGCTGTGTTTTCAGCAGCCTGATCAAGAAGGCCTGCGTTGTAGCGCTGCAGTTGGAAGTTGCGTGGTGACTCTTTTGTTGTCCATAGACGCAGGGATAAAACAGAGAAATCGATCTCTTCTCGGTAGCCAATGATTGGCATATCATAGGATAGGGCACGCACTTCATCATATTCGGCTAGATCGTAGACTTCGACTCCTCTTTCATTCTCTCTTGGGATAGCTTGGCCCGCATATTTCACATTGACGGCATGAACATCCCTTCGAAATTCCCAGGGATTTTGATTGAGCAGCCAGTTTTCAGGGCGCTCCACTTGCACCCCATCCCACATCTCTTGTTGAAAAATTCCATACTGATAGCGAAGGCCATATCCCATAGCGGGGTACTGCTGAGTTGCAAGCGAGTCTAATAAACAAGAGGCCAACCGTCCCAAGCCTCCATTCCCTAAAGCTGGGTCGGGCTCCCTACGCAAGATCTCCCGGTAGTCTTTCTTGAGAATTTTCATGACAGCTTTGACAAGCTCACCGGCATGAATGTTGGCAATATTATTGCTGAGGAATCTTCCGGGGAGATATTCCATACACAAATAATAGAGTGTGCGGGGCAGCTCTTTATTCATCGTATGGATGGTGGAAGTCCAGTTGATCATGATCTCTTCACGCAAAGTAAGTGAAAAAGCCCGAAAGAGCTCTTCATTGCTTGCCTCATCGATCGTTACTCCCATCATTGTAATGAGATAGTGTCGAATTTTGAACACCAATGACTCGGCTTGGGCTACTAACTTTGTCTCATCGATCATTTTTTACTTCCCTAGGATTCAATTTTTTTTTAGCATGACGATATGAAGAAATACAATCTTATTGTGATCGGGACGGGGCCTGCTGGAGAAAAAGCTGCTGTGAAAGCCGCTTACTTCGGGCATAGAGTTGCCATTATTGAAAAAGCAGCAAAGTTTGGCGGAGCTATGGTCGTCACAGGGACCCTCCCCTCAAAAACTTTAAAAGAGACTGCCCTCTACTTTTCAGGGAAGTATGAAAAAGGACTCTATGGAGTCGATAGAGACCTGCGCCATGAAGCTTCCATCGAAGACTTCATGTTCCGCAAAAATTATGTCACGAAAACAGAAGGCGAGGCAGTTGAAGAGAACCTTCAACGCCACCAAGTGGATGTCTACCAAGGTATAGCCTCTTTCGAAGATCCACATACCATCAAGATTACTGGCTCTTCCGGTGAAGAGCTCCTAGAAGGTGAACACATCATCATCGCCACAGGTTCCTACCCCTTCCATCCCCCAGGAATCCCTTTCGATGGAAGACGAATTCACGACTCTGACACTATTCTCGACATTACTAGATACCCTAAATCCCTCTGTGTCGTTGGAGCAGGTGTCATAGGCTGTGAATACACCACTATTTTCTCCACGATGGGAACGAAAGTTCACCTCGTGAACAATAAAGACAAGATCCTCCCTTTCCTAGACCAAGAGGTCGCTTCCTCCTTAGTCGATAGCATGCGCGATAGCGGCGTCTCCCTCCTTTTCAACACCAGTATCAAAGAGATCTCTGTCCCAAATTCCGATGAAGAAATGATCAAGGTTACCCTAGAAAATGGAGGCTCCTTCGAAGTAGATATGTTCCTCTTTGCAGCTGGACGTAGCGGCAACACCAAAGAGCTCCAATGTGAAAAAGCTGGCATAGAACTGGGTAAACGAGAGGCTATCCTAGTCGATAATACCTATAGAACCAATATCCCCCACATCTATGCCGTTGGCGACGTGGTCGGGTTCCCAGCCCTTGCTAGCACAAGCGCTGACCAAGGAAGAGTAGCTGTTGCTCACATCTTCCAAACAAAAGACTTAGACCATCTGCCCACTTATTTCCCCTACGGAATCTACACCGTGCCTGAGGTTTCTACTGTCGGCCTATCTGAAGAAGAAGCCAAAGAAAAGGAGATCAACTACTGCGTAGGGAAAGCACGCTATCCCGAAATGGCCCGTGGTAAAATCATGGGTGCCAAGTCTGGCTTCATGAAAATCATCTTCGAAAAAGAGACCCTCAACATCTTGGGAGTGCATGTCATCGGGCACATCGCCACCGAGATCATCCACTACGGTCTTATCCTTGTTGAAGAGAAAAAAAATCTCTACGATGTAATTGGCACCGTCTTTAACTTCCCCACTCTCCACGATCTCTACAAGTATGCCGCCTACGATGGACTCAGTACCATTGCCGGTCACAAGGTAAGACCCTAGTAATTCTTTGAACTAGCCATAAATAAACCCTCATGAAAAAATACCGTGGAAAAGGACGGTGTTTATGAGCTATTTCAATCCAACTTCCCCACAGTCTTCAATAACAAATCACAGAGCAGATACCACATCTCCTGCAACGTCTGTGAACTCAACTACATCGACTACTTCTCAAAGCTCTGACGTAGATTCCCGGGTACAAGCTGCCTATCGAAGAAACAAAGAAAAGTACTTTCGACTCCTAACCGACACAAAAACATTCACTACCTCCCCAACTCCCCCAAGAGATTGGGATACCAGATAATTCTCCCTATCGACTATAATCCAGTTGCATGACTTGGAAGAACCGACTAATCAAAGCTCTGCTCTGGGCTCTTAACCCAGAAGCAACCCGTCCTCGGCACTCCTCTGTTCCGAGTAGTTTTCTTATTGTGTCAACTACTGGTCTTGGAGACACCCTGTGGGGAACCCCAGCAATACGTGCTTTGCGACAATCTTATCCAGATAGCTCGATCTCCGTTCTCACCTCTGAAATTGGGTTCCAAGTCCTCGAACACAACAAGCACATTGATGAGCTCTTTGTCTTGAACTCCTCTACGTTTTTCTCTCTTCTTCGATTCCTTCCTACTCTCAAAAGACATCAGTACGATGCAGTCCTCATCTTCCACACCTCCCAGCGGATGGTCCTCCCCTTCTGTGCTCTTCTTGAAGCGCCTCAGATGATTGGGACCGGCGGGATCAACAAAGACCTCGACTTCCTCCTTACCAAGGCGCTGAAAAACGACTACCAACATGAAATCGCCCGTCGCCTAGAGATCGTCCGAGCAGTTGATGCCTACGTAAGTGACTATTCTTTAGAGCTCATCACAAGAAAAGAAGAAGAGCTCGCCGCCAAACGCTTCCTCGACGGACACGGAATCCCAGAACACATCCCCCTTGTAGGCATCCACCCAGGTGCAAAAAATGCCTTCAAGCAGTGGGCGCCCGAGTGTTTCATCGAAGTGGGAAAAAGACTTGTCCAACACCTTGGCTGTCAAATTTTTGTAAGTGGGGACCACTCCGAAGCGCAACTTCTTCTTGAAATTGCTTCAAAAATTCCAGGAGCTATTCCCATTGCAGGAGAGCTCAACCTCTCCACCTTTACAGCCCTACTCAAGAAGATGACGGTATTTATCACAAACGATACAGGCCCGATGCATATGGCATTTGCAACACAAACGCCCACCGTTGCGATCTTCGGCCCTACTGATCCCAACCTCTGCGGTCCATTCCATGTAAAACAAGCGACAGTATTATCTGCACAAAAGACATGCATGCCCTGCCTAAAGAAAAAATGCGCTGAGCCCTTCTGTCTTTTACAGATCGGCCCTAATGCCGTATATGACGCAGCGCTCAACGCATTCCATGCTTCGAAGATCTAAACTTTAACTCTTGTCTTAAGTCCAGCCACTTCTTTCTTCAACCTATCTCTTCTAGATGCAAGGTCTCCGTTAGTAGCTTGCAGTCCTTTAGTTCTTCTCTCTAGAATCGTCTGTTGTTTTTTCAGCTCTTGTAAAGTCTCTTTAGCAGCCCGAACTTTATCCAGCTTATTTGTAAGCTCTGTGTTCTTTGCTTTCTCACCTTTTAAATCTTTTGCCAGTGCTGCATTCTTTGTCTTTGCTTTTTTAAGTTGAGTATGTAGACTCTTCGCTCTGCTGTCTGAGTAGCTGGCTTTGTTTACCTTATTCGTTAAAATAGTGAAAACAATTCCGTACGTAATCAGGCCAAACATAATGAAGGGACGATTCAGGAAGAACGCATAGGCGATTCCTGTAATGACAACGACATTTGTAATTAAAAGCGTCTTTTTCAGGCTCGGAGTAACCCGACCTAGAAGTGAAGACCATGTTGTTGTTTTTGTTCCTTTGGGTTCCACAGATTGGTGTGGGACAGAAGGACTGTGCGCTGTAGAAGATACGTGCATAATAGGTTTCCTTGGTTTGAATGTGAAAAAACGGACGCAGACTAACAAAAAACAGACTTAAAACAAACAGGAGTTTTGAAAAAAATGGCATCCCCGAGAGTATCCCCCAACCCGTTATCCGACAATACATCCCTCAATCGTACAACTGTGTACCACCCTCCAACAGGATGGCTCAAAACTGCCGGAGGATCTCTCTTAGTAAGCGTTTTAGCAGGTGGATATGGAGTATCCCAGCTAGATTTTAGTAAAGGTGGTTCTTATGCTCTAATAGCGACCGTAGCCTTAGCAGCGATTGCAGGTGGGATAGTTGCATATGAACTTCATAATACAAAGCTTCGAGAAATCCCAAGCGGAGATCTCGCACACGTAAAGAATGGATTCGTCCCAATCGAAAGCATGACAGTAACACAAAGGTCTTATTCACCTCCTGCAGCCTCAACTCCAATAGCATCTCAGACAGACGACCTGATTACAAAAGCAGTAGCAGATGTCAAAACTGCAAATGAGGCTTATGCTCAAAACAAGTCAACAGAGGATTTCAAGGCCGTACAAGACTCCTTCAAAGGCTCTAGCAGTGATTCTCTAAGCGAGCTTCGTGAGCAGCTAGCAATTCGAGAGCAACACATTCTAGGAAAACAAAAAGCAATCTCTGTTGGCATTCTGATCAAACTTGGAGAAGCTTTGAAACCAATCGCTCAGCGCTTTGGAGTAACACTTACTCTCGGAGAAAACGATTCACTAACCACTCTCAATAAAACCCTCAATGAATCAATTCAAGCCATCAATGGACAAGTCACAGCTCGTGAAAAATCCCAGTCAAATGGCTCGGAGATCGAACTCCAAAAAATGAATAACCTGCAGAACCAAGTAATAGAGCTTGAAACAAAGCTTAACCAAGCAACTAATCAGTATCAAACTGATATGCAAGAGTGCGTCGATGCACAAGGCCGAGAAAAAGCAGAACTTCAAGGAAAAATAACCACTCTTGAAGATCAACTTACAAAGTTTAGAGCCCAGCAGAGTGAATCTAGCCAAGCCACAGCTTCTACTGTCAGTGCAAGGGAAGAAGAGCTTCAAAGAGAAATTGGATCTCTTACAGAGCAACTATCTCAAGCGAAAAAACAGAACCAACTCTACCTAGATTCCGCTAATGCAGAAAAGTCAGGATTTCAAGACCAAGTAAAATCTCTTGAAAGCCAACTTATGGAAGCTAAGCAAGAAATCGAATCAATCAAGCAAAGCTCTAAAAATGCAACAAAGCAAGTAAAAATAGAGTTCCAGGAACAGGTCCAAAGCCTTCAGTACCAAATTGAAAGCGCTCAAGCAGAGCTAGACAGAGCTAACACTACTGCTCAAGATCGAATGACCGAAATGACCCAAAATCATCAGGCAGAGATAGTAAGATACAAGACTGCATTAGACAACGCTCGCCAGGAAAAGGAAACAGCTCTCGAAAAGGCAAAAAACCAAATAGCTAAGCTAAAATCAGAAAAAAAATCACTTACAAATGAAATGGCCGAGCTGGCAGCAGACAACCTAGCTCTAATAGACGAAAGTGGTGGTCAAGATCAGCAGCTAAAAATGGCTAAGCAAACTCATCAAAAGCAGATGACAGCTTTGGAAAGAAAGCTTCAAGCAACCAATAAAGAAATTAAAGCACTCCAAGAAAAGTTGCAAACCCAACAGACTTTGCACGGAAGTAGAGATGAGTTAAACACCGAGATGCACATTGCTACACAAGCCATGGCAGAGACTCTTGTAGGTCTTGAATCTAGTATTGCCGGAGAGCGTATAACTCCGCTTGAATATCCAACATGGGTGGAACTAGACTCGCCTTTATACCAGCTTATCAACGGGATCAACGACTTGATTGGAAATGTAAACAGGCAAGCATCTGGATGGGTCAGTGCAGGCTCTTCGTCAGCAAGTAGAGTGAGATTCTCTTCACCAGAAAAGGACTAGAAAGTAGTGAAAGAACTGATTGGGAAGCTCCATCAGATCGGAGTGATCAAATTTGGAACCTTTGAGATCAAAAGGAACTTCGTAGCTCCTTTCCAGGTCGATTTTTCCAAAGTGATCTCTCACCCCGCAATTGCAAAAGAGGTCTGCGCCCATCTTTGGAAGAAGGCGCAGAACCTCTCTTTTGATTGTATGTGTGGTGTGCCAGTCACAGGAGCTTGCTTTGCCAACTTCATAGCCTGGGAACATGAACAACCCCTCATTGTAAAGAGAGAAGATCCAAAACGGACTGCAAAAGTCGAGGGAGTGTACAAGACAGGACAGCGCGCTTTGCTCATCCAAGATCTCCTCCTCTCTGCCCAACCTGCTCTAGATACTGTTGATGATCTAGAAGAGGAAGGCATCGAAGTACGAGATGTTCTTAGCTTTATCGATATGGAGATGGGGGCGAAGAAGAAGATCAAGTTGCGAGGGTTTGTGCCCCATTCGTTAATCGGCATGGGAGATGTTCTGCAAGTCCTGTTTGACGCTGGTAAAATTCCTGGAGATCAATTCAAGCTGATGGGCGACTTCTTAGAAAATGTCTAAAAAAGTTGCAATTGTCGTCTTAAATTGGAATGGAAAGCAAGATTCTGAAAAATGTCTTAGCTCACTAGAGAAGCTCACCTATCCCCATGTAGAAATTATCATTGTCGACAATGGATCGACAGACGGTTCGCAAGAGCTCTTCAGAGAAAGATTTCCTAACTGCACCCTTCTAGAAACAGGCCACAACCTAGGATACGCTGGGGGAAATAATGTCGGCATCTCTTATGCACTCAAGCAAGGGTTTGATTTCTTTTTTGTTCTGAATAACGACACCGTAGTTGACCCCCAGATTGTAGAAGCTTTTTTAGAAGGTTTTGAGTCCGAGCCTAAAGCAGGTATTTTAGGTGGAAAAATCTATCTGATGGATGAGCCGGATCGATTCGATCATTTCGGAGGAAAGTGGAACAAAAAAACGCTTAGCTTTGATTATGTAGGCTACAAAGAACTCGACGATAAAAGGCGCTGGGAAGAGCCCCTACACCTCGACTATGTCTGCGGCGCTGGAATTATGATCCGACGCTCTGTTTTTGAAAGTATTGGCCTTCTCGAACCGAGATTTTTCTTATTCTGGGAAGAGACTGATTTCTGTTTTCAAGCACGAAAAGCGGGATTTTTTGTGATGACCTGTCCAAGAGCAAAACTTTGGCACAAAGTTTCTGCTTCATTTACAGGCGGCAAGCCGCATGCCGCTTATTTTTTCTGGCGCAACCGCCTTCTTTGGATCGAACGGAATTTCTCCGGAGTACGCCGTCTTTTTTATCTGACGAAATTGATCGGTTTTAACCTCTGTTCTCTCTATGGAATGAAGAGCGTACGTTCCACACAAAAACTCCTGCAAGAACTGATGGGAAAGGACAGTGCACGCAATAAAGAGAGACTCATTCGCTACGATGCAGCTCTTTTTGGGATCCAAGATTACCTCTTAAGACGTTTCAATGAGGGTCGTTCAAAAAATTTCATGAATTGCCATTAATTCTTTTCTCTTGCATTCTTGAGGTAGAGGGTGCCGTTTTACGCCCGTCTCAAAGCTGGAAATTGTATGCGATTAAAATCACTATCTAAGCTGCTCACCTTTGTAGCACTTATCTTTCTTACCGGTTGTGGAAACCAAAAAACAATCGTCAATGATGTTCCCGAGAGGGAAGCCAATGAGATCATTGTTTTCCTATCAAGCAAAGGAATTCCTGCCGTAAAAAACCCATCAGCAAGTTCCGCTGGCCCTGGCGCCGCTGCTGCAGAAGGCACATTATGGAGCATTGTTGTTGATGAGAGACAAGAGGTCGATGCAATGGCCATCCTCAATAAAAACGGTCTTCCTCGAAAAAAATCGATCCAACTGCTTGATATTTTTGCAAAATCAGGGCTTGTTTCATCAGAAAAAGAGGAAAACATTCGCTTTCAAGCAGGACTCGCTGCACAGATTGCAGGGACGATTCGTAAAATCGATGGTGTAATCGATGCTGATGTTCAACTCTCTATTCCTGAACAGCAGAGCATCATTCCAGGTGCAGGAGGTGCTGTGACTGCTAAGAAAAGATCCACGGCGGCTATCTTTGTAAAACACCAGGGAATCCTTGATGACCCCAACAGCCATCTTGTCACCAAAATCAAGCGCCTTGTATCAGGTAGTATTGCAGGACTAGACATCAACGATGTCACGGTAATCTCTGATCGATCTCGCTTTACAGACGTATCTGTTCAAGATACATCTGAAGAAATCACAGCTGGTGCCAAAGAATACGTCAGCATCTGGTCTATTGTAATGAGCAAGGGCTCAGCTAGCCGGTTTAGATTCTTGTTTTTCGTCCTGATCTTTGGGATGATTCTTCTTGCTGTTCTTGTCGGCTGGATGCTTTGGAAAGCCTATCCCCTTTTACGAGAGAAGGGAATAAAAGGGCTTTTAGATCCGACTCCGTTCCGCAACGTTGAAGAGAAAAAAGAAGAATAATGAAAACAGCAGCACGTATGGTTTGTAAGGGGTTTTTAGATCGATGTCCCCCTCAAGTACAGGAAGGGCTACTCCAGCTGCTGCCCCAAGAAGAACAACTTCAAATCCGCGAAATCCCCCCACTCATCGCCTTAGAGCCCGACAATCTTAAATGGGACCTATTAGATCAGATCCATTTTTCTTGGCTCTCTCCCTACTTGCGAACCCTAGCAGAAGGGGAAATCCCCCTCTTCCTAGCAGCTCTTAATAAAGAGCAAATCAAAGGTTTGCAAAAAGCATTGGGCTTTGGGAATCACCTTCCAGAATTAACGAATCTAAGCAGCCTAGCATTCCGATCTATGCTCCTTACCCAAGTAGTTCAGAACCAAGAGCTCACCCCCTTTGCATTCTTGCCCGAACATCCGCTTAATACCCTTCTCAACTTAAACACAGAAACGCTAGGGAAGGTTGTTGTCTACCTGGGGCTACACGACCTTTCATTTGAGATGCGTCAAATCATCTCAACTGCAATCTTAAAGAAAATCTTCGCTGCCCTTCCTAAAAAAGAGGGAGAATATCTTAATGCTCTTATTCTACACAGAGAACCCCTCACCTTCCAGCGTCTCTTCTTAGAAAAGTGGGACGGCTCAAAGGAAAAGCTTTTAAAGCTAGTTGAAGAAAGAGGATTGCAGCGGCTTGCCTACGCTCTATATGGAGCAGATTCTAGTCTCATCTGGTACGTCACAAGAAAGCTCGACATGCATCTTGGCACTACTCTCTTAAAGTACAACGAAAAACCTACGCATACAAGAACAGGAGAGATCCTGGGTAACCAGATCAGAAAAATCCTAAACACCCTCAATAAGGAAAAAAGCCCATGAAATGGTTTTCCCTTCTATACCAAGGTGATGTCCACCCATCGACTGATGAAAAAGTGATTGCAGCAAAGGACTACAGCCAACTGATCAGTTCTACCGATGTTTTAGAAAAAGCACGGGAAGATGCAGCGAAATTTCTAGAAGAGACAGAAGATCAATGCCAAAAACTACGAGCACAAGCAAAGGCGAAGGGCCTTGAAGAAGGGCTAGAAAATTTCAACGAGCAGATCTTTCAATTAGATAAAGAACTCAAAGCCATCCGCCATAACCTCCAACAGATGGTTCTTCCCATCGCAATGAAAGCTGCAAAACGGATCGTTGGTAAAGAGCTCGAAGCATTCCCCGAGACAATCGTTGATATTGTTATCCAAGCGATTACCCCAATAGCACAGAGCCATAAAGTAACAATCTTCGTCAACAAAGAGGATAAAGAGCACCTTGAAAAAGAAAAACCAAGGCTCAAAGAAATCCTCCAAGAAGCAGAAATCTTAAGCATCCAAGAAAAGAGCGATGTCTCACGTGGAGGTTGCATCATCCAGACAGAAGCTGGTATGATCAATGCGACAATCGAAAATCAATGGCGCGCACTAGAACGAGCCTTTGAAAAATACAAGCAAACTCCCTAATATAGCTTTAATGAAAAAACTCCTGCTCTTTACCCTCCTTTTCACCCTCCTGGGAACCTGTGGTCTGATGGCGCAAGAAGGTCTTGTGACAGAGCAACTCCTGAAAGCTGCTCAACAGACCAACTCTGGAGAACAAGCAACGCCTACTCTAATTACACAGCTCGCTGTCTTAGCAGGGCTATCTCTCTTACCCTTTGCTGTGATGCTTCTCACCTCCTACGTAAAAGTGGTGATCGTTCTCTCTCTTTTACGAAGCGCTTTGGGTGTACAGCAGTCCCCTCCTAACCAAGTACTCAATGGAATCGCACTACTTGTTACCATTTATGTGATGTTCCCAACAGGCCTTGCCATGTACAATGCAGCAGGCGACTACATCAAAAAAGAATCCCCCAAAGAGCTTTTCTCAGGAGCTACGGCCGTCTACATCCTTGAAGTTGCCGATAAAGCAAAAGAGCCACTACGCGGCTTTTTGCAGCGCAATAGCGTCGGAAAAAACATCGCTGGGTTCTATCAACTAGCTTACAAGACGTTCCCTGAAGAATACCGAACAACGATGAAACCAAATGACTTCATCATTTTGATTCCAGCGTTCATCACCTCGCAGCTAAAGACTGCATTTGAGATTGGAGTGCTCATCTATCTCCCCTTCTTTGTCATCGATCTTGTCACCTCAAATATCTTGCTTGCGATGGGGATGATGATGCTATCACCCCTCACAATCGCCCTCCCCTTGAAACTGCTTTTACTCGTTATGGTGGATGGCTGGACGATTATCGTCCAAGGACTAACTCTATCCTTTAGAGCCTAAGGAGAAACATGGGATTTTCAGGAGAAGTTTATCAGCTCGCCTACCAAGCTCTGCTCTTGATCTTGATCTTGTCTGGGCCTCCGATCCTTATTAGTACAATGCTCGGTCTATTTGTAGCCGTCTTCCAAGCAGCTACGCAGATCCAAGAACAGACCCTCTCCTTTATGGTCAAACTCTTCGCTGTGATCCTGACCCTCATGTTTTTGGGTGGATGGCTCGGCTCGCAAATTTTTCAATTTGCCAATAACATCTTCACAAACTTTCCGAAATGGGCGCTTTCAGGGTGAGTGGAACAGCAAACGACTACCTCTCCTTCCTACTCAATCAACCCAATATGACCCCAATTGGTCTTTTGTCCGTCTTCTTCTTAGGGCTTTTCCGACTAGGCCCCATTGTTGCAATCGCCCCCTTTCTAGGAGCCAAGCTTCCGGGTGGTGTAAAGATCGGGCTAGCCATCTCGCTTACCATCATCTTCATCCCCCAACTTATCCAGAACTCCTCCACAGAATTTGCCTTCGATCTCAACTACATTGGTTTTGGACTTAAAGAACTCCTCATGGGAGTTATTATCGCCTTCCTCTCTGCGATCCCCTTCTATATTGCTGAAGGTGCTGGATCTTTCATCGATTTTATGCGTGGCTCTTCCTCTCTACAAGTACAAGACCCCACAACACAAACACAAACCTCCTCTATTGGGGTAATGTTCAACTATGTCATGATCATTATCTTCTTTAACATCGGCGGCCCCTTCTACTTCCTCGATGCCGTAAGTGAATCATTCAACATCCTCCCCGTAGACAAGACCATCCCCGCAGGTTTTTTCAATCTTTCTCTGCCCTTTTGGCAAACCATCACAGGTCTACTTACACGGATCCTGGCTATTTCTATCCAACTAGCAGCCCCCTCCATGGTCTCGATCTTAATGGCGGAGATGTTCCTTGGGATAGCGAACCGTCTAGCCCCTCAGGTACAGATCGTCTTCCTTGGGATGTCTCTGAAATCACTCCTCGGACTAGGCATGCTTTGGATGGGGTGGTTCTTTATCCTCCAACAGATGGGGAAACAATCCCTTGGCTGGGTTAAAAATGTCGACGACATCCTCCGCTCCGTCAACATGTAAGGGATCTAGCGTAACCTAGTTCTCTTACTCGATCACGTACAAATTCTCCTTTCAGAAAAACTCCCGCTTTATCTATTGTGATTCTTCCAACCAGGAGAACGCTATTGCGCAAACTCGCCATCCTGTTACTACTAGTTTCCCCTATCTTGGCTAATCAAGCATCCACACCACAAGAACTCTCTTCTCTTCAAGGAGACCCCTCTGCTCTAATCTATGATTGTGTCAATGCCATCACAGGCGACCTCGTATTTGATCAATACGATGTGATCGTCAAAGGAACAGAGCCTATCCCCCTTCGTCATCGATACATCAGTCGTGAAATAGACAACGTCGCTCTATCATGGGCCCCATTCTATCACACATTTGCTCGCGTCAATATCGACTTCGACTTCCGGGCCTATATTAAAGAGGCCAATGGATACACCCTCCTGTACATTCCTAATCAGAGCCGACCAAAAACTGCTACTTTCACCTGCTTTGCACCGAAGAGCCAATTTTCTGCTGGGATTGTGCATCAACAAGGATACAACCCCATCGAAAACACAGTACAATATTCCTCTAAAGAACTGGTTGTACACCAATCTAACAATAGCTATCGAGTATACCGCAAATTTTTGGAAACTGACTACCGGTTTTTGGTATATAATGGAAAAGAATTCGATTACCTCCTCGATCATGAGCGCCTTTCGAACGGAAATTTCATCCATTACGTATACACCGACAAGAAAAAGGGCTATCGACTCTCTGAAATCTACACAACCAATCCATCCAAAACAGAAGTCTATGCTCGTATCGAAGTTGGGTTTGATAAAGACACGGGAAGGCTAACTCTTAACTCCTCTGACAACCATGAACTTCGGTATGAACAAACCCACTGCACTCTCCCTAAAAAGTCCGGAGAGAAAAAGAAACGTTCCCTATGGCTCCTCAAGCAAGCAACCTGCAGCGAATATCCTAAAGAGACACGAACTCACAATAAGCAATTTTCGCTCGCAACTCGCTCTTTTCCCGAAGGGCGAACCATTACAGCCTCCTACGATAAAAAGAATCGCGTCAAAGAACTAAAAGGTCCCAAAGGACGCCTATGCAGTATTGAATATCACGATGGCTATACCGAAGTCATCGATACCAAGCAAAACAGAACCTACTACTTTTACGACCTCAAAACTTTCCGACTCGACGAAATTAAACACACTCAATTCGGTTACAACTGCCTCAAAACTGAAGCATTCAAGTGGAGCAGTGAAGGGCTCCTACTAGAAAAACAAGTCCTGGACAAACATAACACCCCTCTTCTCACAACAACCTACACCTATGATAAAAAGCATAATCTCGCCTCCAAAACACTCACAGGTACCATCACACAGGAGGGCTGTCGAAATGAAAACTATACCATCTCTTACACCTATGACGAATGCAATCGACTCGTCAAACAGATAGAAGACAATGGAGCCACAACAACCTACACCTATCTAGAAGGAACGAACCTCCCCACCTCAAAAGTTCTTTTTAAGGAGAATCAACAACTCAAACGAATCCTCTATAGCTATAACGAGGATAATATCCTTATCTGTGAAATTACAGATGATGGGCCCGACTATACAGAGCGCCATGTTAAGCGGATCACTCCCCGGTCGAGCCAGCCTTACTATGGCCTTCCCGAAATGGTCAAAAAGCTCTATCAAGATGGCCCCGATGAAGTCCTCCTCCAAAAGACCCACCTCACCTACGATACTTGGGGCAATATCACAAAAAAAACTATCTACGACGCCCAAAATAAAAAAAGATACACTCTTAGCACCATCTACAACGAGAAAGGGCAAATCATCCAAGAAACAGACGCGCTAGGCAACACCACAAAATACGCCTACGACGAAAATGGCAATCAAATCAGAAAAGAAACCCCTCAAGGCCTTCTCACAGAATACACCTACGACACATGCAACAGACTGCTCAAGAAAAAAGAAAGCAGCGCCAAAGAAACCTATATCACCCAATACAAAAACTTCGATCCTAACAATAGTCCCCAAAGTATTATTGCCCCGACTGGTGGCCTCACTAGAAACACCTATGACCTCCTGGGCAACCTCTTGGTCACAATAGACCCTATAGGAGCTCAAACAACCCACACCTATAACACCCTTGGTCATACGACCTCAACAACAGATGCTCACGGTCATACTGCCGCAATCAGCTACAATATCTACGGATCTCCCCTTTCTATCACCCATCCCGATGGGACAAAGGAATGCTATATCTACAATCTAGATGGAGCCAAGGCTTCCTATACCGACCAAAATGGAACCAAAACTACATATAACTATGACCTCTATGGCAATGTCGAAAAAGAGGTCATCTCTGCTCCAGACGGCCTCTCTCTTGCAGAGACAACCAAAACGTATACCGCTTTCCACCTTCTTTCCGAAACCAACCCAGAAGGCTACACAACTACCTACACCTACAACCAAGTAGGACAGCTCGTAGAAACATCTTATGAAAACACTATCAATACCTACTCCTATGATTCTTTAGATCGCCAAATCACAGAGACAACAGACGACTACACACGCGAAAAAACCTACGATTATCTCAGTCGCGTCATCGAAGAAAAAGAGTTTTTCTATGACAAACTCCTCTCTAAAACCCTTACCCGATACAACGACAAAGACAACTCCAAAACAACCACAACCTTTCCCAATAATACTTCCGCTCAAAATCAAACCGAATATGACGCCTTCGGCCGAGAAATCCGCAATCAAGACCCTCTTAGCTGCGAATATATAACCACCTACTGCCTCGGAGATAAACAACTCCGAAAAATCATACTCGAACCAGAAAACCTACAAACTATCGAGACTCATAATGCCCTAAATCAGCTCATCTCTGTAGAAAAGCGCAATGCAAGTGACACAACCATTGCTCGCTCCGATTATACATACGATCTCATCGGGAACAAAATCCTAGAAACCACCACCATCTATCAAGATGCCGCTCCAAAAACCACCCATACCATCTCCTACGCCTATGACTCCCTAAACCGCAAAATCTCTGAAACAGAGTCCCAACAAAAAACTACCTCCTATACCTATACCCCAACTGGACAACTCAGAACCCTTACAACTCCCAATAAAACCACCCTTACATACACCTATGACCTCCTAGGCAATCGAGTATCTCTCATCTCCTCAGATGGTTCCATCCACTACACCTACATTTACAACAAACTTGGCAAGCTCCTCTCCTCTTACGACCACATCCAAGGTACCAGTACCAGTCGCATCCTCGATGCCCATGGAAATACCCTCCAAGAGATCCTCGCCAATGGCCATACCATCTCCAGCACCTACGACCACCTCAATCGTCGTACAGAGCTGCATCTCCCCCATCAAACCCTCCACTACACCTACCAAGGCCCCTATCTTACTGCCGTCTCTACCAACAGGCTCAACCATACCTACGTCTATGACCTTGACGGCAACCTACTCTTAGAACAACAAATTGATGGTTCACAGCGCGAGTACACCCTCGACTCTCTAGCTCGTCCAACAAGTTTAGCTAGCCCCCACTTCACCCAATCCTGTACCTACAGCCCACGGGGCAACATCACTTATATCGATTACAACAACACCGCAAAAACCTATGCCTACGATGACCTTGATCACCTCATCGAAGAGCCCGGCCACCACTACACGCATGACTCGATCCATAATCGCACCTCCAAAGACCAATCCCCCTACGCCATCAATCAGCTCAACCAAATCCAAAACACATCCACAGCAACCTGCCAATATGACCAAAATGGAAATCTCATCCAAAAAAATGATATCTGCTTCAAATACGATGCCCTTGATCGCCTAACCGCTGTCATCACTCCCAGCTCTCGGACAACTTACTCCTACGATGCACAACATCGTCGCCTAACCAAAAACAACGAAGCCTACATCTGGGATGGCCAGCATGAGCTTGGCACCACAACCTGCTACCGAATCCTCGGCTCCACCTCTCAAGCGGAGATTGGATCTGCAGTCGCGATCTACCTGAACAACACACCCTACGTCCCCATCCACGATCTCCAAGGCAACCTCATCCAACTCCATACCCTCGACTCTACTCTCATCGAGTCGCGCACATTCACTGCCTTCGGGGAGGTAGACATTCCCCTGTACCTCATCCCATGGGGATTCTCCTCTAAAAGACACGATCCCGAAACCAGTCTCATCTACTTCGGAAGACGCTACTACGACCCTCACCTAGGTCGGTTCATCACCACCGATCCCGAAGGCTATACCGACTCAGCCAATCTCTACGCCTACGTATGCAATAACCCCCTCACCCATCATGACCTCTATGGGCTCATCATGACCCATTATAATCCCCAATGGGTCAACTCTTCCGCAACCCCATATAACCCTTATGAAAGGTACACTAATACCAACTTAGAAGATCTTTATCAGTCCTTTGCCAGTTCCGCTCACAACCTCGTTAGCAGCCCCCGCTTTCAGGGTTCAATGCAAGCTCTAGGAGGACTTACAGAAGTAGGCGCTGGGGGCTGGGCTACATTTGGCTCCGGTGGACTTGCAGCGCCC